>NZ_JBFRVX010000322.1:0-18387 GCF_041475345.1 Vibrio sp. 10N.222.48.A3
ATTCATCGATATCAAACCCTCAATCTGCTAGAGATGTTGAAAAGTCATTTAAATTACACTTCGATGAAGAGTTCAGTTTATACGCTTTAAAGAATATTATTGCTTCGATAAGAAAAAAGTATAGAAATCTGTGTAAGAAAGCCAAAATTAACAATAATAGTGAACTTATCTCGAACCTTTATAAGGTTGGTTATTTTATCGATCTAGATAAAAGTACAACCAACCGTATAACACCAAAATACAACATCAACCAATTCAAGCTCAGCCATATCGAGATGTTGAAGCTGATGCTCAACACTTACCAAAAAGAGTTGATCAGAGGCTTTATAGCCGTTTGTACCGTTTCTTCATTTTTTTTGTTCGTTGTCTACTTCTTCCAAATCCTTTATACAACGAAAATTGCAGATGAATACAGTAAAAACGCAAAGCAAATAGTAGAGGAAGTAATGAACTATGGCTGTGATAGCGAAGTTGCAGTGTACGCATTGAGGCACTCACTTAACCTTGATTCTGTTTTGATGACAACGCCTTATGGTTCATGCTACATATCCAAAACACAATCAAAAATGGTTGAACTAGACCAAATTGAAAACTTTGACGATAGCCTAGATTTTGCTTATTCACGCTTCTCAGACCCCAAAGAGGACATCGAACTCATTGCGCGTATTTCTAAATGGTCTATTGAAGCTAGATATAAGAACTCATTACTCCCTCTTTTGGTTGATTCAGTTTCCATACAAAAAAATGGTCACTACATATTAAACCTAGGCGAAAACAGTCAGCCTATTTATCAAGCCCCACTTCCAACCGGTGCAACCATCACTTTCTACAGTGATGATATTGTGCTTCTGTGGGTCATTTTTTCTCTGGTGATCGCCACGCTACTTTATCGCTCATATATTCTTGGCTTTGGCATTTACCTGCTTCGTTGGCGACACATATCCTTCGAGGAAGAGCCCATAATCAACACTGACGACAATAGCGTTTTATATTACGAGTTATTGTCTAGAGTGCGTAACGTAGGCGTTCTGAGTTTCATCAACACCATGAGACGTACTAATTTGTTGACCTTTCATACTATTTTAATCATTGAAACAGTAAAAAAAGCGAAGTTGGACAACAGCCATGATATCTACGGTGTCAATGTGTGCCCGAGTGCGTTGGTGGGATCTAACTTTACAAAGCTCAAAGAGCATTTAGTCACGATGGAAGCGAATGAGTTTGTCGTAGAAATAACAGAGTATTCAAACATTGGCTATGGCTATGAGGTCATCGACAACATCAAAATGATCAAAGATCTTGGAATCACCATCGCGCTAGACGACTTTGGTACAGGTAACAACAACATTGAAATAATTAGTGCTATCTCTCCGACCTACCTAAAACTGGATCGTTGTTTTGTTAAAGACATTGAGTCAGGAGATTATCATCAAGGAGTATTGCTTAATATATCGGAGATTGGACGCTTATCAAACATCACGATGATTTATGAAGGTGTCGAGACGCGCAGGCAGCAATATATCTTATGTCAGTTAGGCTACAACCTACATCAAGGTTATCTGTACAGTAGACCTAGTCACTCGGAGGAGTAATTATCTACCACCTCATTTAAATATTGATGACCTCCCTTTTCTTGTTTAATTGCCATTGATCATACAACGACTTGAGAGCCCACAAGGAAGTAGGCTTCAAGCGTTCTCATAACCCAATACATTTCTCTCAAACATAAAAATATACTCTTCATTTTTATAAAAACCTTGCCAATCTGAATAAAAAGTTTAGTGTTATACACATGTATATCACCATGCAGTTTTAATTATGACCGAATGGAAAGACGACCAACCGATCTTTAGGCAGCTAGCGGCAAAGATCAGTGACCAAATTCTTCAAGGTGTTTGGTTAGAGCAACAAGCACTGCCCTCTGTGCGTGCGGTTGCCGCCGATCTCAAGATCAACCACCTTACTGTCATGAAAAGCTACCAGTTACTGGTGGATGAAGGCTTGGTAGAGAAAAAACGCGGCCAAGGTATGTATGTCGCAGAAGGGGCACTTCAAAAATTGAAAGAGTCCGCACATCAATCATTCATCAACACACAGATCCCAGCCATCGCTGAGACGCTAGGCATCATTGATATGAGTGTCGAAGAACTCGTGAAACAGCTAGAACAACATATAAAGGACAAGTCATGAGTACTTTACTTTCAGTGAAAAACGTAACCAAAACCTATTCAAATCAAGTGGGTGTCGAGAACATCAGCTTTGAGTTAAAACCGGGGCAAGTGCTTGGTCTGCTAGGCCACAATGGCGCAGGGAAATCGACTCTGATCAAATCACTGCTTGGCGGACACAGCTATCAAGGTGAGATAGAAGTTAACGGCTATCACCCTATCCACCAGCATGCAGAACTCATGTTGCACCTGTCGTACATTTCAGATGTTAATGTGCTACCCGAGTGGATGACCGTTAAACAACTGCTTCGATACACCCAAGGCGTGCACCCAAGCTTCAACAAGCAAAAAGCAGAACAGACGTTAAGTAGCACCAACATTAAGCTGTCTTCAACGATCAAACAGCTTTCTAAAGGGATGAAGGTACAACTTCACCTTGCAATCATTATCGCGACCGACACTCAAGTGTTGATCTTAGATGAGCCAACGCTAGGTCTAGATCTGCTCTACCGCGATACTTTTTATCGCCACCTCCTAGAGTGGTTCCATGACGGCGAACGCGCGATGATCATTGCCAGCCATGAGGTTTCAGAGATTGAACACCTATTAACGGATGTGTTGATTCTGAAACAAGGCCATTGTGTGCTGCAAAAGAGCATGGAAGACATCGAGAACGACTATTTCATTATCGATGTCGCAAACAACCACTCAAGCGAAATCCAGAAACTTAATCCACTGACCTCACAACCTGGGCTAGGAACCACTAAATGGTTATTGGAAGGCCAATACAAAGCGCAAGTTGAATCATTGGGTAACATCTACAACGTTGGTCTCGCAGACCTATTCCTTGCAACACAGACGGAGAAGGCATAATGCACCCAACTTTTTATATGCTAGAAAAAGAACTGATCGAGCACAAAATTAACACTCGATTACCTCTATTTATCGCGTTATGTGGTTTCTTGCTGTTCGTTAGTTTGTTTTTCAATGGCGTAGCGCAGCATGAGTTCTTCTTCCAAATGGAAGTGAATGGCGACGTGAGCGACATCCACAGAGAGTTTGCACAAGACCTCAACTCAGTGATCTACTTTGGTGCTGGCCTTATTTCACTCATACTTTCAACGCTTTACATCCCTAAAACACTGCGTAAAGAGCGCCAAGAAGGCAGTTCGATGTTTTGGAGAAGTATGCCAGTATCCAATGCCATGACTCACGGCGTTAAGCTAGGCTTCGGTCTAGTGGTTATTCCGGCTATCTGCGCGCTATTAGTTCTATTCGCTGACTTCCTATTCTGGATATTGAACGTCTCAAGCGAACAACAATTGGCATTGATAGTAGAGCAGCAATCACTGTTTTATGTGCTGAGCAATTGGTTGGTATTCTTTGGGCGAATGATGTTAGTTGCACTGGTTTTATTGCCACTAGCAACCGTTACCCTGGCAATTTCGCAGTTAGTGAATTCTCCACTGCTTGTCATTTTTATCTCAAGCTATGCGATTAAGTTACTCTCGGTCGCCGTATTTGGATTCTATGGCATCAATGACTTCTTCTCTCTCATCGCATCACTACCAATAAAGGTACTAACGGCGAGCAACCCATTCAGTGCGATTGCAGAAGCGCCGGTTTTGTCTTTGGGTATTTATGTACTGATTGGTGTTGGCGGGTGTCTACTGAGCTTGAAGCTAAATAGAACGGACGATGTGAGTTTGAAGACGCTGTTCCATCGATAGAGTCACTTATTCTGAACTCTCAACGGGTAACCAAATCAGATATCAAAATCTAAATCAAAGCTTCTGAGAAATCGGGAGCTTTTTTATTGGCCGCTGTTTTATTGTTAGGTGCTTTGAATTCTAACAACGGTTTTCGTGATAGAGGCAAAGGTACGGATTGGTGGTTGGTTTTGGTTTTGCTTCAGAGTGCTGAGCGGGTAAAGATAAACTAGGAGGTATTAATGAGCTGACATTGAATTGCATTACTGTTAATGCCTGCCAGCTCTTTGGGGGGTAATTTCTTTAGTCGCCGACCAGATGAAGGTCCTTGAGAGTGCTATTGAAATCGGTTTGTTGCGTTTTACATTTGATTAAGCTGTTCAGCTTTTTTAAAGCTTTACGATTTAAAGCTTATTTCTTTGAAGCTTCTTTCGCTGTGTCTTTCCAGTATTGGATGCGAACGCGATGAAGCTGTGCTCTTCTCATTTTTTTCATAAGGGATATTTCCTTTTCTTTATCTGCTCTTCATGAGCTATTTTTATTGCCTACCATTCGAATCTAACGGTGTTTGATGGCCAGATCAATGATACAAGTCACAAAATATATAGAGTTTCGAGTACCATTTACATCAAAGTATGACCTAGTTATCAACTATGGCTCAATTCAATCTATTAAGCCGTTGTTCGAAATTTAGATTAGTTATCTCAGATGACAAATTCATTTCAGTATCAATACAGTTCAGTGATACGTATTTAATAGACCGGACTAACACAGATTTAGTTCCCAATAATTTGTCTTTCCTACTCCTACCATTAACTGGCCTTTCTCGCGTAATACTTGTCTCCCTCCCAATTAAAGTTACGTTGTAACTTGCGTGCTTTTTGTATTGACTATTTTTTATTCACACAGGCCTATACGACACAAACTCAAAATGGGATTATGTTTGTAACGGAAGAGCTTTTAATAGAAAAAGACAGTAATGGATAAAATCAAATGGACGTGATCATGAGTAAAGTCATTCTACAAGGGCATATTCTTGTGCCAGACAACGACCTAGAAGCCGTCACACAAGCGCTGGTTGTTCATAAGGAACTCACACTCTCAGAACCCGGTTGTATCGTGTTTCGAGTCAGTCAAAGCTCACTTCAACCTAATCGTTTTGAAGTGTATGAAGAATTCACTAGCCGTGAGGCGTTTGAAGCGCACCAACAGCGAGTAAAAACGTCTGAATGGGGTGAAACCTCCAAGAACGTGACACGTCATTACCAAGTCACCGACGTTCCGACATCATAATGATACGTCCGCTAGCCAACCACATCGTCACGTTGATCAAACAAGATCCCTTACGAATGCAGGTTTTAGACTGTGTCGATCAGCTGGATTTACCGCAGTGCTATGTCGCTGCGGGCTTTGTGAGAAACCTAGTTTGGGACGACCTACATGGTTATGCTTCCCCGACTCCACTTAATGATATTGATGTGATCTACTTTGATCCTATTGATACCTTCTACGAATCGGGTCTTAGATACGAGGCTCTACTTCAACAACGGTTGCCTGAATTAAATTGGCAAGTTCGCAATCAAGCCAACATGCATACTCGAAACGAGGATGAGCCCTATCAAAGCTCATTGGATGCGATGCGTTACTGGCCAGAGAAAGAAACCGCAGTCGCCGTCAAGCAAAGCCCGACAGGGGAAATCGAGTGCATTTCGGCTTTTGGTTTAGAGAGTTTGTTTGATTTAAAGATCACACCGAATCCCAATCGCAGCAGAGACGTGTTTGATCAACGAGTTCAGTCTAAAAACTGGTTAACTCATTGGCCGAAGTTAACTATTGGTTGTTTGAGTCTCAAAGGGTCCTTTGTCGCTCGTACTAATTAGTCGCAAGTTTTATACATTAATATGTTTAATATAAACTATGGTTAATATTAACTCACATCCATATAAGGTAGCTATTATGTCGATTTTACGTGCGTTACTGATACTTATAAGCTTAGTTATCATTGGGTGTGCTGATACACATAAACTTCAGGTTACGGATGTAAACTCGACAGCTAAATTTGAAACAAGTGATTCAGTTTTAATCGGCCGCTCAAAGAATGGGGAGTATGGGAAGCACTATTATTCAGGCTCAGGACTAATGGTGAGTAAAGCTCTTCAATCAGAGTTATTCACAAAACTAAACAACGTCGCAATCGCTAACCAAGCAGCTGACTACAATTTTGTCCTTGAATATGCGAAAAGCAATGAGTTCGACTACTTAATTTTTCCTACCATATTACACTGGGAAGATCGCGCGACTGAATGGTCAGCAAAGCCAGATAAAGTAAGCGTAAAAATTACAGTTGTTGATGTTAAAACAAAAGTAATTATTAAGTCTGGCATAATCGAAGGAAAAAGCGGGCTAGCTACCTTTGGCGGTGACCACCCACAAGATTTATTGTCAGAGCCGGTCAGCGAATTTATGGCTAGCCTATTAAATTAATTATCGTGGTGATTCAATAATTGAGCTCTATTGCGTAGACAACATCAACTCTACCTTATGACACCGTAGTTAGCATGGTTAACCTATGTCGAATCAAACTTTGCCTCTGTAAAACCATTGACTAAAAGCCCAATCAGATCGAACATGCCCCCACTTGCTTAGCTTATCAATTTATTAGCTTAGTAAGTTAGTAACTAACCAACTCATCAACCGCGCGTGGCGACTAGCAGCTACGCTCTCTCGTCATACTGAGTAACGACCATGAACCAACAATACATGCTGCAAGCTCTTGAAGCTTCGCGCCAAGCCCTACCCGATTGCCAACCAAACCCGCCTGTGGGTTGTGTTTTGGTGAAAAACGATAAGGTGGTGTCTGTTGGATATACGCAAAAGGTCGGTGGAAACCACGCCGAGGTTGAAGCACTGAATGGCTATGACTGCGAAACGGATGGAGAAATGGAAGGCGTTACCGCTTACGTAACTTTAGAGCCATGTTCATTTGTTGGCAGAACACCCGCTTGCGCCAGTACATTGGTTAAAGCAGGTGTAAAACACGTAGTAGTGGCGATGCTAGACCCAGACCCTCGCAATAATGGTCGTGGTGTGGCGATACTCGAGTCGCACGGCGTGAAAGTCGATGTAGGGTTATGCCAAGAACAGGTAAACGCCTTTTTAACCCCGTATCTTGGTAAGTCCTAGATCTTAAACAGCCAGTGCTAATTCAATTTCACTCGGTAAAGCGGATTGCCTGGCTTATCGACAAAATACGACCAAATATGATCGTAGACGGCATGTTGGTTGGGGAACGGCGCAAGTGCTTTCGCTTCCTCTAAATCGCACCAGCGGTACTCTGTATGTTCGTCATTCAGTTCAATCGCTTGGTTGGGTGGGCATAGCACCGCAAACAGAGGGATTAGCTGAATCACATTAACGTGAGCCTCGTAAAACTGCTCCAGAAACTGCGCGTTATACAAAGCTTCCACTTTAATTTGGGTCTCTTCTTCAAACTCGCGCACGATAGCCTGCCAGCCTGTTTCACCCGCTTCAATCGAGCCTGCGACGTGACACCAAAACTCGCCCTTTACACGCTTCATTAATAGCATTTTCATTTGTCCGTCGATCTCTGAAAGAGCGACACCGGAGACAATCGAAGTATTGAGTGGAATCATAACGTTACCTTAGTTTTCATAAGAGGGCGGCAAGGCTACCACCCTTCGTTTGTGAAGTTACCTTCTATGATTAAAAACGAGAAGTTACTCATCAATTAATGAAGTTCAAGCCATAACTCATGGGTTCCGTGTTAACCGTCTCGCTTAGCTATCCAGTAATAGAACCATTTCTTATTTGAGGCGCTTTTCGATAAAGAGTAGAATCGCCGCCTTGTACTGTGTTTAAAACCTTTAAACATACACAGTAGACTCACAACCATTTATCACCACGATATAAGTATTAATACGACTATGCACTCATCAAAACCAACGCACGACTCAGAAAACAGCCATACTCCTGAGCATTGCTTCACTCGTTTTCAACAGCCGATCGAGTCATATTCGTTGCCTGAGCGTTTCACATTCCCGTTCTATTATGAACCGCATCCACTGTGTGAAATCGCCTCTCATCAGCTTCAACAATATCTAGAAACGCAAACCGATTGGCAACATGACTTCGGCTTAGATTCTGACGCAGGTCGCGGCAAAATGTTTGGTGTGTTACTGGTGAAAAGCCCTGAAGGTGAGCTTGGTTACTTCTCTGCTTTCTCTGGAAAAATCGCCGACCAAAACCTACTGCATCACTTTGTTCCGCCCGTATTCGACATGTTGAGTAGCGACAGCTTTTTCCATCAAGACACGGCCGACATGATGGCTGTGAATGCGAAATTTAAAGCGCTGCAAGCAAACGCTGATTACCTTGAACTGTGCGAGCAACTGGCACAACAAAAAGCACAAGCTGAACAAGAGATTGAAGCTCAGCGTTTATTAATTATAGAAGGCCGAAAAACACGTAAAGAACAACGCGAACAATGTAAAGAAAACCTTGATGAGCAAGCCTTCGAACAGCTAAATAACGAGCTAAACAAAGCCAGTGTTGCCGACAAGAACCAACAGAAGTATCTAAAACTCAACTGGGAACAGACTCTGCAAGTGTTGCAGGCTAAAGTTGATGTGTTCACGACTCAACTGGCTGAGCTAAAAGAGCAAAGAGCACACCTTTCTCATCAGCTTCAGCACAAACTGTTTTCACAATACGCTTTCCAGAATGCGGAAGGTAACATTGAGGATCTCAACCAGATCTTTGAAGACACCCCAAACAAGATACCACCAGCGGGTTCTGGCGAATGTGCCGCTCCCAAGCTGCTGCAATACGCGTATTTGAACGGTTACACACCGCTGGCATTGGCTGAATTTTGGTGGGGTCGTTCACCGAAATCGGAAATCCGTAAGCACAAGAAATACTACGCGTCTTGCCAAAGTAAGTGTGTACCGATTTTAGGCCATATGATGAAAGGCTTGGAAGTCGATCCCAACCCATTGCTAGAGAACCCAGCAGAAGGCAAAGACCTCGATATCCTGTTCCAAGACGATCACATCGTTGTGGTACACAAACCAGCAGGTTTTCTATCCGTACCGGGTAAAACCATAAAAGATTCGGCCTACACTCGTGTTCAAGAAATGCATCCCGATGTTGAAGGGCCATTTGTTATCCACCGCTTGGATATGGCGACCTCTGGCATTCTAATATTTGCGCTTACACGACGTGCGAACAAAAGCCTACAGAAGCAGTTCATTACTCGTGAAGTTGAGAAGCGTTACGTGGCAATGATAGAAGGCGTTTTAGAGCAAGATGAAGGTTATGTTCGCTTACCACTACGTGGAGATTTATACGATCGTCCTCGTCAGATTGTCTGCTTCGAACACGGCAAGCCTGCTGAAACGAAATGGGAAGTGATTGAGCGAAGCCAAGACACAACAAAGGTTTATCTGCACCCGAAAACGGGCCGCACACACCAATTACGTGTTCACTGTTCACATGAAGAAGGGCTTAACATGCCTATCGTTGGTGACGGCTTATATGGCAACAAAGCCGACCGACTGCACCTACACGCAGAAAGGCTAGCACTACACCACCCAGTCACCAAAGAGTGGATGGAGTTCCAGTTCGACGCCGAATTCTAAGCGTTAAGACTACTTTCTGCGTTAAGCCTATTTTCTGCGTTGAGCCTAGGAGATAAACCAGAGTCACAAACCATTTGTGACTCTGACTCCCTCTTTCTCCTACCCCTTTCGGATAATTCACCACGCTTATTGCACTACATCAAGGTCCACTTTGTTGTGAGGAGTAGCATGCGCCTCTTCTTCTTTCCTTGAGGCCTTTGATATGTCATCAGCTGCTTTGAATATACAACCCAACACAACGACTTCTTCCGTGATCGCTTCGCAAGCACTAAGCTTGAAACCACTCACAAACAAAAAGCCAGACTTAAACTCGGCAATGCTCAATCTAATTAAAGAAGTTAAAAACGAACTCCCTCTTTACGAGTCGGAGACGTTTATCTGTGGACCGAAAGGAAACTGCTCTGGTTGCTCTAAGAAATTATTGGAGATGGTCGACAGTGAATTGATGTACTGGGAACACAGTATTTCAATCGGCCAAGGCCCTAACTTCGAAGAATTACGCCGTTTTGGTAAGCTATGCAGTAGTGTTAGACGCGGCCTAGAACGCAACGGCTTGGTAGAAAAGCGCCCAAAGAAAAGATAACCAGCTAACTCACAGCTACTACAAGCTTTCGATGAGCATTACAAACTATCTATCCGCACTACAATCTATCGATCATCATTGCAATCTAACCTAGTCACTAACAGGTTGAACTCGTTCACTATAAGAGTGATAATATTTTGTAATACAATAAGTACCAAGACAAACCATTAGAGATTTTCCGCCAAGTTCTTGAGCGAATCCATCCTTCATGTCTAGCGTGTCTTAAACCTTCTGAAAGCCAACATCACATCCATTAAAAGCCCTTTATTGGATAGCGGGGAAATACCTTGAAGAAACCACAACCAATACTGGGTAAGACCGGTATGCTATTTTTCCTCGTCATCATCAGTGCGTTTCCTCCATTGACCATCGACCTGTATTTGCCAGCCCTTCCGCAAATGGTTGAGGTGTTCAATACCGACCAATCGATGGTCAACCTAACCCTGAGCAGCTACTTCGTGACCTATGCGGTTGGCCTGTTGTTCTGGGGACCGCTCAGCGAAAAGTTTGGACGTAAGCCGATTCTACTCATTGGCATCGCAAGCTATATGGTGGCGAGCGTATTATGTGCCATGACCAACAGCATTGAGCAGTTGATTGGTGCCCGTATATTCCAAGCCTTTGCGGGCAGTGCCATCACCGTTATCGCAACCGCCATCGTGAAAGACCTTTATGACGGCCGAGAACGTGAAAAGATCATGGCGACTATCATGTCACTGGTGATCATCGCGCCAATGGTTGCGCCTGTATTTGGTGCCTTCTTACTGAAAATTGCGTCTTGGCGAATGATGTTCGTCACCCTCGCCATTTTTGGTGCATTTGCGTCAGTTTTAGCTTGCTGCTATCGAGAAACACTCGAAACCAAATACCAAGGTTCTATGTTCCGCTCATGGGGAAGGATGGGCGTGGTCATGAAAAACCGCTCGTTCCTCAAGCTGCTGGTCATTTTCTCTATCATACCGATGGCATTGATGGGCTTTCTTGCGGCGGGTTCTTATATCTACATCGATCACTTTGGATTGACCGAACAACAGTTTAGTTACGCGTTCGCATTCAATGCATTGTGCGCCTCATTTGGCCCAACAATTTATATGAAGTTGTCCTACAGAATATCAGTTCAAAAGGTCATCTCTGGATGTTTTGCTTTATTGGCGATAGCAGGAATCTTTACCCTAACCATCGGCGACTTGTCCCCTTGGTTCTTTATGTTTATCGCAGCACCAGCGACGCTGATGGTTATCATCATGCGAGTACC
The DNA here is from genome assembly GCF_041475345.1 of Vibrio sp. 10N.222.48.A3. Taxonomy (NCBI): domain Bacteria; kingdom Pseudomonadati; phylum Pseudomonadota; class Gammaproteobacteria; order Vibrionales; family Vibrionaceae; genus Vibrio; species Vibrio sp. 10N.222.48.A3. Next base: position 11,373 of record NZ_JBFRVX010000322.1, read on the forward strand.
GGGCACCAACTTAATGCTGAACCAGCAAGATCATGACACGGGCTCTGCCGTCGCATTGATTCAGTTCTTTAGCATGATTTGTGGTTCACTTGGTATGGTGTTGGTTTCAATCCGCCCAGAGTCGCTGATTGAAAACCTCGGCTTTATCCAATTATCCATCGGTACGCTAGGCGGCCTGATGTGGCTAATGGTCAGAAACAAAGAGTATGTGACTAAGAAACTGAATTAGGCCCCTTCAAGATGATCACTGACTGTACGAGTCGATAAACATGAGGAATGGTGAGTATTAAAAAATCATTCCTCAGAGAGAAATCTAGAACGAAATCTTGATGGTGTTAAGCCGATGATTTTCATGAAGACTTTTCGGAAGCTGTTTACGTCCTCATAACCAACCAAATAGCTGATCTGCTCTACCGGTTTATGAGAGCTTTCCAATAACTCGCATGCGCTTTGAATACGTACGTGTTGGATATAATTGATAGGCGTAAAACTGGTCGCTTTAGTAAATTGTCGGATAAAGGTTCTTCGTGTCATGAAGGCTTCTTCTGCCAATTGATCGAGCGACAAAGGGAGATGATGATGCTTCTGAATAAAACGCTGCACCGACACAATCTTGTCATTGCCGTGAGCATAGTTCGGCACAAAACTCTGATAGTAGCGCTGCTCTCTCAAGCCCGTATCAAGCACCAAATATTTACCTAGATTACGAGTGTTGGTCGGTGTCGTGTATTTGGTCAGGATAAACAAAGCGAGATCCATCCACGACATCAAACCACCAGCGGTCATCACATCCGCATCATCAATCAAGATTTTGTCGATATCGACTGCGATCTGTGGGTAAAGCTCCGTAAACTTCTGCTGCGCTTGCCAGTGCGTGGTCACGGTTCGCCCTTCTAACAAACCTGTTTTCGCCAAAATGAACACGCCGGCACAAGCTGAGCAAAGTATCGCCCCCCTTTGGTGAGACTCAATCAGGTACTCAAGCAAGGTGTCACTCGGCTCTAGATAGTAACAACCATCTAAATTCGGTGGGAGTATGATGATATCGGCGTTCGACACGCTAACACTGTCATGCGCTTGGATCTGAACGTTGAATTGAGTCTTCTCAGGCGAAGGTTCAAGAGAATTTGCCATCTGCAGAAACTCTTTCACGCCAAACACGGCACTTTGCAGAGAGCCTGGGTAGTCGATGATTTCGACCACAACTGATTTTGTCACTATTGCCATAGAGTCTGTCATTTTTGACGTGCGATAAAAACTACAGAGTATTCATAATACCCCTACACCGCAACACACTAAATACAAAGGTATAGAATATGAAGAACACTGCACTACTACTTATCGACTTTCAAAATGACTATTTCCCTTCATACGAGGGCGCAAAATGGGCGCTGTCTGAAACAGAGCAAGCAGCAGAAAAAGGTGCACAGTTATTATCCGCTTTCAGAGACAAGCAACTTCCTGTGGTTCATGTACGTCATGAGTTTCCGACGGTTGATGCTCCGTTCTTCTTACCAGAATCAGACGGTGCTCAAATCCACAGCAGCGTGACTCCGCTAGAGGGTGAACCTGTTATCATAAAGCATCAAATCAATAGCTTTAGAGATACTGAACTGAACAAGGTGCTAAAAGATCAAGGCATTGAGAAACTGATCATCGTTGGCGCAATGAGCCACATGTGTATTGATGCAGTGACTCGTGCGGCTACCGATTTTGGCTACGAATGCCACGTAGCGCATGACGCTTGCACAACCTTAGACATGGAGTTCAATGGCGTTAAGGTTCCAGCAGCTCATGTCCATGCCGCTTTCATGGCAGCGCTTAGCTTTGGTTACTGCAATGTCGCAACGGCCAGCGAGCTTGAAAGCCAACTTTAGTCAGACTCAAAACCGTCCACATGGGCGGTTTTGTCTATATTCAAATCAGAATTAGCTTCCAAACAATTCTTTCAGGCGCAAAAAAGGCCCCTTTCGGAGCCTTCTTATTAGAGTCTGAGATCACTCAACTTGAACAATTGCTACTAAGCTTGAGCCACTTGACGCGCTGGGTGTTTGATAAACACAGCAACCACAGCCACGATTGCAAGAGCAAAACAGTAGTACGAGTTAGCTACAATATCCAAAGGCGATAGGTTAAATACCGAACCTAATAGCAATACCTGCGCACCGTAAGGCAACACGCCTTGAATCACACACGAGAAGATATCCAATAAGCTCGCTGAGCGACGAGGAGATACATCGTTCTCTTCAGCTAATTGGCGAGCAACACTACCAGACACAATGATTGCTACCGTGTTGTTTGCCGTACATAGGTTCACCATTGATACCAAGCCTGCAATGCCTAGCTCACTTGCGCGGCCATTTGCTTGCTTAGAGTGTGAAGAACCAAACGCACGAATCACACCACTTACTAAGTTAGTCAGGAACGCTAATCCACCTTGACGACGCATGAGCTCACTCAAACCGCCAATTAGCATCGACAATAAGAAAATCTCCTGCATGTTGCCGAAGCCTGCGTAGATGTCTTGAGCGTAATCAGTCATACCGTAGTTCTCAACAGAACCTAGGCTCACTCCACCCGCTAGCAAGATACCAATCGTCAACACAACGAATACATTCATGCCCGATACCGCAAGGATTAGGATAGTGATGTACGGAAGTACTTTCAGCCACTCGATTGGACCCGTTTCAGGCACCTGAGTCGCTGTGCTGTTGAAAGCAAAGATAACAATCGCGATAAGTGCAGCAGGCAGTGCAATACGGATGTTCTCTTTAAACTTGTCTCTCATCTCACAGCCTTGCGAGCGTGTCGCGGCAATCGTGGTATCAGAGATGATAGACAGGTTGTCACCAAACATAGCGCCACTTAGCACCACGCCAGCGGTTAGAGGAATGCTCATGCCAGCTGAGTCAGCAATGCCTAGCGCAACAGGGGCTACCGCAGCGATAGTACCCATAGATGTGCCCATTGCGGTCGCAATGAAAGCTGAAATTAGGAAGATACCCGGTAGGATCATGCTTGTCGGAATCGCCGATAGACCTAGGTTTACCGTCGCGTCCACGCCACCAGACGCTTTAGCCACAGCCGCAAAAGCACCCGCCAATAGGTAGATCATACACATTGCGATAATGTCTTTGTGACCTACTCCACCTAAGAATTGTTCGATAGCGCGGTTCAATTTATCTTTGCTTAGCAACAACGCTAACATCACAGCAGGCAAAGCTGCAATTGGAGCTGGAAGCTGATAGAAAGCAAAATCGACGCCTTGCAGCGACAAGTACGTACCTACGCCAATAAACAACGATAGGAACACGATAAGAGGGATAAGCGCAACTGCCGAAGGGGCAATTACCGCATTAGAATTTTTTGAATTGGACATGGAACATCAACGCAATAGAACAGGAAGATGAGCAGACTAATGTCACACTTAGAGGTTGTCAACGTCTAGACGTCTAAACGCCCAATTTAATGCAAAGTAATAAGCACGCCATTGAACATCACATAATAGAAAAGGCTATTTACTAACCAAGTAAGCAGCCTTTGGATAACAGATCATGTAAGCAGAAAGCTTTATAACTTTTGTTTAAATATCACTTCATATTCGCCTAACTCGTCATAACGTACTGTCGTTAGTTGATCGAATTCGACTTCAACAACACCACAATATGACCCGGTAATAATGGCCTCACCCGCTTCGAAGCTAACACCGCGTTGAGTCATAGTGTTAATCAGCCAATAGATAGGAGTTTGTGGTAGTGAGTTTGGGTGCTTACCAGAGAAGGCTTGCACTTTCTCATCTTGAGTAATAGTAATCTCAAAGTTCGCTGCTGCAAAAGCGCTCTCTTTACTAAGCTCAGGACCAAGAAACAAACCTTGATTAGCTAAGCCATCGGCCAACACCTCATAGAACTCTACGCCACTATCATCAGCAAAGCGGGATTGAATAAGCTCTAAAGCCATGCGACACGAACCGATAGCCTCATTAACTTGCTCTTCAGTGTAACCATTGGAATTTGCTGGTAAAGGCTTGGCCAAGACAAAAGCAATTTCAGGTTCAATACGAACTACTCCGTTATCCGAAAAAGCCTCGCATTCAGAACCAAACTGAACGCTATCTTCGAAAATAGGCGCAACGATCAACTTCTCTTCGCTCAATGGCAACAGGCATTTCCAACCACCGACTTTACTGCGGTGAAGGTCAACCATTGATGCTTGAATGTGTAAAGAATCTTCAAGGTTGTTCGGGCGAAATTGCTCACTCATTCGCGCTGCTTTCATACCAGCAACTCGGTAGCTTAGTAACTCTTTTGCCGCTTGTTTAAACTTACTTTGCATGTCTTATCACCCTGAAATTATAGGGCTTTATAATACTGAAATTTATAGCTTGTGGGTAGGCATCCAATTACAGTTTCCACCATGCCTGAACAGGTACGGGCTCTGAGATCACCAAACGTTCACCCATCACAGGGCTTACCATTTGTACATCTCGCTCTTTGCTTATCGCCAGTGCTTGTTCCATTGGGTCTTGCCAATCGTGCATAGAAAGGTCGAAGGTACTGTTGTGGATTGGCATCATCACCTTACCTTGCAGATCAATGTGTGCCTGAACACTCTGTTCTGGGAACATATGAATATCCGCCCAAAGTGAATTGTATGCGCCCGTTTCGACCATGGTTAAATCAAACGGCCCGTAGCGCTCACCAATCTCTTTAAAGCCGCTGAAGTAACCGGAGTCACCGCTAAAGAAGACTTTCTTGTCTGAAGCGTTAATAACCCAGCTACCCCACAGTGTTTGGTCACGATCAAGCAAGCCACGTCCAGAGAAGTGCTGTGTCGGCGTCAAAGTAAACTCAATGTCTGAGGCCGTTGCCGATTCCCACCAGTTCAACTCGATGATCTTTGCTTTATCCACGCCCCACTTTTCAAGTAGCGCTCCGACTCTAAGTGGCACCAAGAATGTCCCTACTTTGTCGGCTAATACTTTAACCGCACCTTTATCTAAATGGTCGTAGTGATCATGGCTGATCACCACCACATCAATATCAGGCAGTTCTTGCAGTGAGATTGGTGTCGGATGAAAACGTTTTGGCCCCATCCATTGCACGGGTGATGCACGATCACTGAACACAGGGTCAGTCATCACTAGCTTCCCATCCAGTTTCATCATCACACTGGAGTGACCTAAGCGGTAAGCAACGTCGTCTTGTTCTTCGATCAATTGCTCAGCTGTCATTGGAATCAAAGGCAATGCAGCGCGCGGCACGGGCTCATTCCTTTCCACTGTCACGTATGCTTTCAAGATTGAAAAAATATCAGACATACCCGATTTGTATTCCAGCTCACTGTTAACAAACTTCTTCGGAAGCTTATCTAGATTGTCATTTGATTGTGAACCTGTGCTTACGATAGCGACCACGGCAAGTACTCCTAAAATCGGTAATAGATATTTTTTCATTGGTATCTCTTTAATCATTGGGTCTATCCCAACGCAAAAACTACACCGACTAGTTTACATACCAAAATTAAAAAGTAAACCAATGAGTGTAATTTTTAATTTACCTAGACGTGAGCATGCCAAAGTCGATTTTGGAGAAACCGACTTTGAAAACGAGCTAACTTAGTTATTTAGTAAGAAAGGCTAATCAGCAGACCATACATTTTTGAAGTCAGGCCATCCCCAGTTGGTGATAGCGACGTTTTTCAAAATGCCTTGGAAACGCACGGTTTGTAGGTGATGGAACATAGGCACTAACCAATAATCAGAAATCAACGTCGATGCAACGGGCTCCAACTCAGCCAAGTAATTCGGCAGTTCAACCGATGCTTTGTGCTGATCTAAGCGCTGTTTGAGCCAATCACTGTTCATCTCTCCCAAAGCAGAGTGCAAAACAGGATCATTCATCATCCACGAAAACAGCGAAGACGGGGCATTATCATCGAGATTCAGGTTACACAGCACCAGATCCTCCTTTAACTCTCCACTCTGAGAGAGCTGCGCCAATTCTCGGAAGCTGTAGGTATTCACCTCCACTTCCACGCCATATCGCTTGAGTATGTCTGACACACAGATAGCACATCGATAGAGCGCATAGTAATTGTAAACGGCGATGCTCATCTTTTTCGGCAGTTGCGTCTCTTTCGCAGGCATTCGATACAAATCCTGCCAACTTGGCAGTATGTTTTGAGCTAAAGAGACACTAAACAAACCCTTATTACGTTCCAACTGAGACAAAATCGCTTGTGGGTTGGTCAGTTCTGAAAGGTATTTTCGCTGCTCATTATTTAGTGGACTAGCCGCTGAGTTCTGATTGAATAGGATAAACAGACACCCATCCTCGACTCGGCTACGAAGGCCATCAGTTTCAGCCGACACCAGCTTCGCGTCGCTTTTTCCGAGTTGATGAAAACAAGACGAATCTTCATAAGGTGACACCTGCATTTGGCTGTCATCAAAGCGAGCACTGCCCGTCATCGACTCTTCGAATTGCCAAATCGTCACTTCATCCGTCAGGGAACGACACCCGTAATAGTGTTCGAACGCGGCAAGTTTGATACGTTCGTTATTAACCTCAACCACTTTAAATGGGCCGGTTCCAATCACGGCATGAGACACCGAATTTAAGGGCGATGGCTCACGAGTCACTTGCGCAGCAGGTTGAATCGAATACTTAACGCCAGCCAATAAGCCCGCGAAGCCGGTGTCGGCTTTGGTCAATTGAAAGCTGATCCTTAACGGCTGTTCACTGTAAACCGAAGCTACATGGGCTAACTCTGTCTGATAGAAAGGTAGCGGTTGTAAGGCGGTAAACAACGACACGAGCTGCTTGGCGTCAACGGGTTGGCCATCGTGAAAGGTTAAGCCGGGGCGCAAATAGAAGGTCCAAACTAATTTTTCAGCATCATATTCCCAATGGTGCGCCAGTTCAGGCTTCAACTTGCCCTTGCCATTACAAGTGACGAGGCAACTGAACACTTGCCTGATCAAAAAGCGTTCGCTACTGCGGTGAATATGATG
>NZ_JBFRVX010000323.1:0-11328 GCF_041475345.1 Vibrio sp. 10N.222.48.A3
GTTCGAGTTCGAGTTCGATGAGTTTGAATTAGACGAATTAGAATTCGAGTTAGATGAGTTCGAGTTAGAGTTAGAGTCTGAAGTGGAAATTGTTCCAGTAGTAATCGTCGTTAAAGAACGACCAGAACGCTTTACTTGCAAGTAATCCACTGGAATCGTGACTGTACGCAGGCCAGCAGGGTAAATTTGAATGACCTTGCCACGCTTTTCAATATCGTAACCATACATATCCTGAGCAACAGCCAGTACTTCATCTAACGTCACGTCTGTTAGATTTAGAGTGAGTTTTCCAGCAACGCTTGGATGAATCGCGGCACTGTACTCAGTACCTTTCACTAGGCTTGCAAAAAAGGTTCTCGCTTCAACACCTTTTGCTTGAATACGAAAGCGCTTGACGGTTTCCACACTCGGAGACATAGAGTCCGAACTTAGCTGAGGCATAAGGTCATCTTGTACCGACGAAGGTAAGTCATGAAGTGCTTTACTATTCGCTTCATTAATAGATTCGTTTAAAGACTCTTTTATCTCAACAGGATCTCTATGCCCCATCGAACAGCCGACTAAAGATGACACTAGAATTGCTACTACAAGTTTACGCATGTCTTCACTCTAACCTTAATTATTCTTAACATCTAAAGAGAACATCTCTAATTTCCACTGCTTAGAGCTTCTCTGCAGAGTGACGTACTCTGGATCTATGTTCTTAACTCGGTACCCTCTGATCGTTTCTCCTTGTTCGAGAATCTGACCATTCATAATCGCATAACAAGGTGTATCGCCCTTGCAAACAATGCTCTCTAGGGACGGTAAACGATATTGAACTGGCGCCTTTTTAGCTGATGCTGATTTCTGTTGGGGCGAAAGCCAACCTAATGGCGCTGTTGGGTCTTGTTCTGCCCATACCACTGAACTACCAAACAGCAAAGATAACACTAGAGTTCTAACCACCAATAAACTCCTGTCTGGTACCTAGGGTGTAAACCTCGAACACAAGTCGAGCTTTGGGATATTCTTCTACTGAATACTCAAACGTGCGCCAATAATAGCTCACAGGAAGTGACTCAAGTGCTTGAAGATAAATTGAAATATCGAAGTAGCTACCCGTCAACTCCATTCTAACAGGATGGAGAAAGTACTTTGAATTGTCACTGTTCTCTTGATTGTCCGAAATAGCTTCTGGTTGTAACGATTCTAAAGACTCAAGCTTCAGTCCATTACCTGCATTAAGAACGCTCTCTAATAACTGCGCCATTTGAGAAGGCGTAACCAACCTATCAACGATTTCAGCGAGCTCAAATGATAGCTCTTGGCTCTCAACCAATAGTTTTTTTAACTCAAGATCAATTTCTTTATCTGGGTCTTTGTTCAACTTGGCTTGTAGAACAAGTAATTCACCTTGTTGTTTCTGATTTGACTGCGTAAGGCTCATCGACTTCACATTCTTTTCTTGTAAATCAAGATATGCAGGTTCAATCAATAAGGTAAATACAAGCATGGATAAGCCCACTAGACCACACACGAAAAGTAGCCATTTCTCTCTCAGGCTTAATGCAAGGAACTTATCGCTAAGCTGGTTCCACAGTTGCATTATTCACTCTCCCTATGAGTACTTAACTCAAACGTCACCACATCTTGCTCATTTCGACCTATCTTTATCTTTTCAAAGGTACGTCCGACTAAATTAAGTTCATTCTTAAATTGACCAACCCAATTTGGAACTACACTTGCATCACGGGCAAAACCATTAAGCTCTAAGGTATCGTGAGTCATGTATATATGCGAAAGCGAGATGTCATTTCGGCCTAATTGAGCGAAGGAGTTCATGACGCCAGAATACCCGACTTGCTGAGATTCATCGAATTGACCGACCGCCTTCAACGCCTCTTTTTTCGCTTGCGTCTCACTAGTGAGACGAGCAACCGCAGCTACCTTGTTTGGAGACGGTTTATGTTGAATTAACTGACTGTTTAATTGGTTAACTTCTTGGTTAAGCTGATTCAAGTCATATTGTAAAGCTGCTAGCTCTTCATCCAAATTCGATGCTTGATACTGCATTACACTATAACTGCCAAGCAACAAGGTACACACAAGCCCCCAAACCATAACCACATTCACTAGAGTGAAATACTCTTTTTTAGGCTTAAGGTGCTCAGGGTAGAGATTAACGTTAAAAATATTCTTTTCAGCCGCGAGCGTAACTAACCATTTCTCTGAATTTTCGCGTTCACCTTCAACAAGCAAAGAAACGGTCGAACTCAATGTGCTATTTAACACACTCTGTAATTCAGCTTCATCTTCATCATCACAGCAGATTTTTAACTGATGAAGTTGAGTGCCTTTAATTTGAGAAGACAGGTAATCAATCGATCGTTGGAGTTCTAAAGCTAGACCATCCAACTGCAATGCACTTGATGCGGTACCAGTTAAGGGGGGGACAACACTGCGGATTGTTCTTTGGAAGCAAACCGTGTTTTCAACAAATGCACCAAGCTTAAAATGTGAGTTGGGGCTGCGTTGTAAAAGAATGAAATTAGAGAGCTCACCAGCACTGTAGCCCCAAACTTCATCTTCGGGAGCAATACCTTTAAGATCAACTTGTGCTGAATTAGTAATGCTTACAAGCTTGTCCAATAGCTTTTTAGGCAAAACATACACTTGTAGCTTATTCGAGGTCGGTAGCGCTACCGCACTCGCTGTAATCTCAGTCACCCTTTCAGAGATCAGATCTTTCAATAGAAAAGGCAATGCAACCGACCATTCACTCTGTGGAATGTCCGGTTTATCAATTTGATAAGTTTGGTAGTAGTTAGCACAAACAATTAGCTGAAGGCAATCACTGGTAAGCGACTCACTGCTCAACAATTTTTTCAGCGCACTTTCCCAGTCACCGTTAACCACAGGGAAACTGGTGACTTGAGGTTTTGACTCAGTCGATGAAATATAAACGGTATCATTACCCAAAAGGACAATTTGAGAACTACCGTTATTATTCGTTGGCTTTATTTTGTCTAAAATCGCTTTAAAATTCATGCTTAACTATTACTCTTACGCCATCGATTTCTTCGACCGACTTTTACAACGGATTCAGCTTTCACTGTCTTCTTCCCTTGAGTAGGCAAGGGAATGATTTGTTGTTCTTCGTCGAAATATCTCCCTTGATAACCGTTAATGCCTAACTCTATCAAGGTATTCTTTTCTTGCTTTGTCTCAACTCCGACCGCGATCACTTCAGTTGGAGAATCACCGCATGCTCCAATCAGACTTCGAACAAACAGTTGGTTTTCATGCCTTTGATCGATTTTCTTTACCAAACTTCGATGAAGCTTAATATAGTCAACCTTCAAATCCTTTATATAATGAGTACTAACAATGGTTCGCCCAGCTTGGCCAACCACCACTTTACACCCTAACCCTCGTAACATCTTCGCCACTGGTCGCATATAATCAAGGTGAGTAATTAGATGGCCTTCTGAAAACTCAAAAGCAAGCTGAGAACGATGCTGAGCAGAGAGCTGTAACAACTCACTTCTGAACCATTTAAAATGTGATTTATTTGCAAACGGAGTGACACTCAAGTTCACCGAATAATTGACAGGCTGTGTTGATACTTTCAGCGACTTAAACAAAACCGTCAAAACCGATTGATCCATTTGAGCTTGATAACCGACTTGTTCTACCGCAGACATAAAACGAGAAGATTTCAATAGACCTTTGTCTGGATCTTGAATTCTAATGAATATTTCTTTATGCAATTCATTAACTTGACCGGAATCCGGCATAAGATAACACCGCTGAGCAAAGATTACTAAATTTTCAGGTAGTAGGGCTTTATCAAGTAATGTTCTCCAGCGAACACTGCCTCTGTCTATCTCACTTTTATTTTCTTTTGGGTAACGGCTCCAGTTATTAATGCGCTCTAACTGAGCGCTCTTTAACGCTGTTTCCGTTTCATCCATGATTTGGCTATGGCGTTCACCTTCGACATACATTGTCACGCCAATATGGCACCAGTTATCTGACTCCAAAGGCTCCGGCGGAGTCAATTTATCTAATTGCCTTAAACATTGAGCAGCCAACGTCGCAATATCCTTTGTTCCTTGATGCGGAATAAACACGGCAAAGTCTGCTTCGTAATAGCGAGAAAAAATGACATCGGGATAACGCTGAACAATATTCGACAATACTTCACCAACTTCAATAATAAATCCGTCGGTGAGCTGCTTGTCATTGGAATCTCGAACTTGTTCCCACTCGTCGATACGTATCAGTAAAACGCCTCCACGAGCGCCACTTTCATGCAGTACAGATTCAAGTTTGTTATCAAATAGTACTCGGTTGGCTGTACCAGTGAGCTTATCTAGAAAAGTATGGGTGCGGATAAAAGTATCAAAGCGACTTCGCTCTTGGCGTGCATCTTTCAACTCTTCAATCAGTACATCAAGCGCTTCACTTGCCGTATATGGCCATTCTCGCTCGTCCCCTTTTGAATGAGCCTCTACCTGCCCAGCAAGGATCATTCTCCCTCGCTCTTCCAAAATCTCTGAGCCCATTAACTGTTCTTTTAACCAACGAACACCACGAGCCAAACAAAAAAGGATCAATGCCACCGCCAAAGTAATCGACCACATAGCTTCAATCGAGTAGTTGTAACCAATATAAGGGGGGAGTGCTTTAAATTCGATTTGATAGCCTTCATTTCGATCTAAAATGAAGCTTCTTTCATAGAGACGGTTTGGATCAATTTGTGGGGAGGTATCTTTAAATCGGTAAACGATACCGGTTTTGTTTGAAAGCTTCATCTCAACGATATTGCTTGCCTGCAACATCTTCGGCATCCAACGTTGCATTGAATACGCAGCATCTGGATCTTCCATCTCTTTATCTACGACGTCGACAATGCCAACCAAATAATGATCTAAATATTCCTGTCCTATACGCTTAAAGGAGAGTGTGCCACCAATAAAAAGGATGAACATCGCACTGATCACTATCACGGTGACAAATGCGACCAATCGAGTGCTCAATTTTAGTGTCGGGGTATATCTCATGAATAACGAAATCCTTTTCAACTCACATTATACCGTATTGCTACTTATACTATAAATTGACGTTGTAAATAAAGCGTTAAGAATTGTAGGTAACAAAAAGCCGCGATGAACGCGGCTTCTTCCAATTTAATACTGCTTTTATAATATATTAAAAACAGTGCTTAAAATGGGATGTCATCATCAAAATCCATCGGCGGCTCATTATATTGAGGTTGAGCCTGCTGAGGAGCTTGTTGAGGTGCTTTCGGCTGCTGTTGAGCTGGCGCACTGTATTGTTGCTGCTGTTGTTGTGGCTGCTGTGGTTGCCCCCAACTACCTTGCTGTTGGTTGTTACCCATACCACCTTGGGCAGGAGCACCGCCTTGAGCACGACCGCCAAGCATTTGCATTACACCGTTGAAGCCTTGAACAACGACTTCTGTTGTGTAGCGATCTTGACCGCTTTGATCTTGCCATTTACGCGTTTGAAGTTGACCTTCAATGTAAACTTGGGAACCTTTACGTAGGTACTCACCAGCAACTTCCGCCAGCTTGCCAAACAGAGCAACACGGTGCCATTCTGTTTTTTCGCGCTGTTCGCCAGTTGCTTTGTCACGCCATGACTCTGACGTTGCAATGGTAATGTTCGCTACTGCACCGCCATTTGGCATGTAACGAATTTCAGGGTCATTACCTAGGTTACCCACTAATATAACTTTGTTAACTCCACGGCTAGCCATGATTTGCTCCGTCTAAATTCATAGTCTCAGAAAATTTTAGCGCACAAGAATAGCATGCTTTTCTGCAGTGATAAATCGCATTCCTATTCTCTCCTCACGACAAAGATTAAAAACGTAACAAATCATGATATTCAGAGCGATGTTGCTTTTTCCTCCACTTACAAACCACTCATTTACTTTGAGAGTTGATATTCAACGCAAGTCACATAAAAGGTGCTAGAGAAGTAAAAATGTGCATGACAACGTGAAATCTCATTAAATATAAACAGGACGTTTCAATGAGAAAATCTCGATACGCTCGCACTTTACACTTTCTGTGCATCGATCCGAGTGACACTTACCTACACGTAAAAGAAATCGAAAAACACTTATCCATTATTCTCTACAAAATGACACCAAGTGAATTGATGCTAGTTGATAGAAAGCAGAGCAATCGCATCTTACTCGTTGATTACAAAGAGGTACCACAGCTATTGGCTATTTGTCCTAACCTACCCGTGATGTGGAAGAATCATGAGATAATTTTATTCAATGTTCCTCTGCAACTTCCTACCTCAGAACTGCTGACCTATGGGGTATTAAAAGGACTCTTTTACAACACAGATCAAAAGGACAAGATTGCTCGTGGTCTTCAAGAAGTGATCGATGGTGATAATTGGTTACCAAGGAAGGTGACTAATCAACTTCTGTTTTATTATCGTAACATGGTCAATACCAATACGACCCCAACCAATGTTGATTTAACTATTCGTGAAATCCAAGTCATTCGCTGCCTTCAATCAGGATCATCAAATACTCAAATAGCCGATGACCTTTTCATTAGCGAATTCACGGTCAAATCCCACCTCTATCAAATATTCCGTAAGTTAGCGGTGAAAAATAGAGTCCAAGCTATTGCATGGGCAAACCAAAACTTGCTTGCATAACCGCTTCGCCTCTAATCTGACAATAATAATGAGGGAAGCTCGAGTAATCATAGGTATTGTTGCTGAATTTTCGACATAACATATGCTAGAGTTGCCCTCAGAAATATCAACAAATCAGTTGAATCAATAATTATTATAGATAAAGGGTCTTATCATGATCAAAAAGTGCCTTTTCCCGGCAGCTGGCTACGGTACACGCTTCCTACCAGCAACTAAATCAATGCCTAAAGAAATGATGCCTGTTGTGAACAAACCTCTGATTGAATACGGCGTTGAAGAAGCCATCGAAGCAGGTATGGATGGTATGTGCATTGTTACAGGCCGTGGTAAGCACTCATTGATGGATCACTTTGATAAGAACTACGAGCTTGAGCACCAAATTAGCGGTACCAATAAAGAAGACTTGCTAATCAATATTCGTGAGACGATTGAAGCAGCAAACTTCACCTACATTCGTCAACGCGAAATGAAAGGTCTAGGTCATGCTATCTTGACGGGGCGTGAGCTTGTGGGTGATGAACCGTTCGCGGTTGTGCTTGCTGATGACCTTTGTGTGAACGAACAGCAAGGTGTACTGACTCAAATGGTTGCATTATACAAGCAATTCCGCTGTTCAATTGTGGCAGTACAAGAAGTTCCTGAAGAAGAGACTCACAAATACGGTGTTATCTCTGGCGAGATGATCAAAGATGACCTGTTCCGTGTCGATGACATGGTAGAAAAGCCAGAGCCAGGCACTGCTCCAAGCAACCTAGCGATCATTGGCCGTTATATCCTGACCCCAGATATCTTTGAGCTTATCGAGCAGACTGAACCAGGCAAAGGCGGTGAGATCCAGATCACTGATGCATTGCTGAAACAAGCAAAAGCAGGCTGTGTATTGGCTTACAAATTTAAAGGCCAACGTTTTGACTGCGGTAGTGTTGAAGGCTACATCGAAGCAACAAATTACTGCTTTGAAAACCTATATAAAAAAGATCAACAACAAATCGAGCTAGGTAAGCACTCAACCACAAAAGAAGCTTAATCGCTAATTTTGGCTTACTCACTGTTTAGCTATTTAATTAATAGCAATGAGCGGTTGGTTAACAGCACATTAAATGATTCCAAGGGTGACTCAAAAGAGTCGCCCTTTTTTATTACTGTTTTTTTATCCAGTAAAACTTTGCACAAATCTCACTCTATGTAATACTTTAGCCACTTAAAATTACATGGTCTGTTGAGATGGATAAAATAGAAATTAGAGGCGCTCGTACGCATAACCTCAAAGACATTAACCTAACCATACCTCGTGATAAGCTGACGGTTATCACTGGATTATCAGGTTCAGGAAAGTCGTCACTTGCGTTTGATACCCTCTACGCAGAAGGTCAACGTCGTTATGTTGAGTCTTTGTCGGCCTACGCTCGTCAATTTCTATCTCTCATGGAAAAACCCGATGTCGACCACATCGAAGGTTTATCTCCAGCCATCTCCATAGAACAAAAATCGACTTCACATAACCCTCGCTCAACCGTCGGTACTATTACTGAAGTCTATGACTATCTTAGATTACTGTACGCGCGAGTTGGTGAGCCGCGCTGTCCTGATCACAATACCCCTCTTGCAGCACAAACCATCAGCCAAATGGTCGATAAAGTCTTAGAGCTACCGGCTGGTTCAAAGATGATGCTGTTGGCTCCAATAGTCAAAGAACGTAAAGGTGAGCACGTTAAAACGCTTGAGAACCTAGCGGCTCAAGGCTTTATTCGTGCCCGTATTGATGGTGAGACCTGTGATCTGTCCGATCCTCCCACATTGGAGCTGCACAAGAAGCACACCATTGAAGTTGTCGTTGATCGCTTTAAGGTTCGCCCAGATCTTCAACAGCGTTTAGCTGAATCGTTTGAGACAACATTAGAGCTCTCTGGTGGCATCGCCGTAGTCGGTTGGATGGATGATAAAGAACAAGAAGAGATCGTGTTCTCTGCAAACTTCGCTTGTCCAAAATGTGGCTACAGCATGCAAGAACTTGAGCCTCGCCTATTCTCATTCAACAATCCTGCTGGTGCATGTGGTACTTGTGATGGACTTGGTGTTCAACAATATTTTGACCCAAGTCGAGTAATTTTAGATGAGAACCTAAGCATTGCAGAAGGTGCGATAAAAGGCTGGGATCAGAAAAATTATTACTATTTCCAAATGCTGACATCGCTATCAGACCATTATGGTTTTGACCTTTATGCTCCGTTCAACTCTTTACCAAAGAAAACTCAAGAGATCATCCTCAAGGGCTCTGGTAGAACTGAAGTTGAATTCAAATACATCAATGATCGTGGTGATATCCGAGTCAAGCGTCACCCCTTTGAAGGTATTTTAAATACGCTGGAACGCCGTTACCGCGACACTGAATCTAGCGCGGTGCGTGAAGATCTTGCCAAGTACATATCAACGAAGTCATGCTCTAGCTGTGATGGTACGCGTTTAAGATTAGAAGCAAGAAACGTCTTTATTGGCGATACCACACTGCCAGAAATCGTTCAGCTCAGCATTGCTGACGCACTACAATTTTTCCAAGAGTTGAAGTTAGACGGCCAGCGTAGACAAATTGCTGATAAAGTGATGAAAGAGATCAATGATCGTCTGCATTTTTTGGTGAACGTTGGTTTGAATTACCTGAACCTATCACGCAGTGCAGAAACACTGTCAGGTGGTGAAGCGCAAAGAATTCGTCTAGCAAGTCAAATTGGGGCCGGTTTAGTTGGCGTTATGTATGTGCTGGATGAACCATCGATTGGCCTCCACCAGCGTGATAATGAACGTCTACTGCAAACTCTGGTTCACCTAAGAGACTTAGGAAATACCGTACTTGTTGTTGAGCATGACGAAGATGCGATTCGTTGCGCTGACCATGTTATCGATATAGGCCCAGGCGCAGGTGTTCATGGTGGTCACGTGGTCGCTGAAGGCACCATGCAAGACATCATCGAAAATCCGAATTCTTTAACTGGGCAATACCTCAGCGGCGCCAAAGAAATTGCGATCCCCAAACAAAGAACGCCTATCGATAAGAAAAAGGTCGTCGAGATCGTTGGCGCGACTGGGAACAACCTAAAGAATGTCACTGCGACAATCCCTGTAGGCTTGTTCAGCTGTATTACTGGTGTATCGGGATCCGGTAAATCAACACTCATCAATGACACCTTCTTTAAAGTCGCCCACACTCAATTGAACGGTGCAACAACTGCAGTTCCGGCGCAGCACAAAAAGATTAAAGGCTTAGAGCATTTCGACAAAGTAATCGATATTGATCAAAGCCCTATCGGTCGAACACCAAGATCGAATCCTGCAACCTACACTGGTATTTTCACTCCAATTCGAGAGTTATTTGCAGGTACACAAGAATCACGATCTCGTGGCTACAAGCCAGGTCGATTCAGTTTTAACGTTCGTGGTGGTCGTTGTGAAGCGTGTCAGGGAGACGGTGTCATCAAAGTAGAGATGCATTTCTTGCCAGATGTGTATGTACCGTGCGATGTGTGTAAAGGTAAGCGTTATAACCGTGAAACGCTAGAGGTCCGCTACAAGGGGAAAACCATTGACGAAGTTCTAGAGATGACTGTCGAAGATGCTCGAGAATACTTCAACCCTGTTCCTGTTATTGCTCGTAAGCTGCAAACCTTAATGGATGTTGGCCTTTCCTACATTCGCCTCGGACAAGCAGCGACAACCTTATCTGGTGGTGAAGCCCAACGTGTTAAATTGGCACGTGAGCTGTCGAAACGAGATACAGGTAAAACCTTATACATTCTCGACGAGCCAACAACAGGGCTTCACTTCCACGATATTCAACAGCTATTAACGGTACTGCATAGATTACGTGATCACGGCAATACGGTTGTCGTGATTGAGCATAACCTAGACGTCGTCAAAACCGCGGACTGGATCCTAGATCTTGGCCCTGAAGGTGGTCAAGGAGGCGGTGAAATTGTTGCAGAAGGTACTCCTGAAGATGTGGCGTTAGTCGAAGGTTCGCATACGGCTCGCTTCCTTAAACCTATGTTAAATTTGAAGTAGGTGTAAAATAGCGTCCTGCGAGCAGACAGAAAAATGTTAAAGTAACAGAGCTTGTTTCAGAAGGAACAAGCTCTGTTTTTATAAGGTTAGGGATTTATGGCAACAATACACACTAGCGGTACCCAACTAGAAAATCAGGTAACTAAGCTACCACTCAATAAAGCATTTCTGGCCTCTCTAGCTGTTGTATTCTTATTAGCCATGCATTTTTTCATGCCTAACCCAGGAGGCTCAGGCCTTACTTTATCCTTTAATCCAACCACTTGGTTAGCCCTTAGCTTTACGCTGGCGATTGGCTTCTACCAACTTGCTACTAACCGAGTACTCAAGTATTCCAAATTAACGATTGGCTTGTTGATAAGCTGCATCATACTCACACTGCCGATTTTATACAGCAACGCCGCTCCTCAAGGAGCGTCAGGGCGCTTACTTGGATTGTGGGCGGGCTTTACATTATTCGTCGTGCTGCAACAATTTAAGTTCAGCAATAAGCACAAGCAGCGCATATTGTGGTTCATTGTGCTTGCTGTTGTCATACAGGCACTATTTGGCTATGTGCAATATTTCCTATTAGAACCT
>NZ_JBFRVX010000324.1:0-3248 GCF_041475345.1 Vibrio sp. 10N.222.48.A3
GTTTCTGATCAGTCACGACAAAGCCCTCAAGCCTGAATTCGCCAAAGAGTATTCACACTTCCAACAGTTGATGAATAGCTTCTCTGTTTTACTTGAAGAGTCAGACATTGCTGTACCAGAGTTAGACAAACTGAATCGAGAAGTAAAACAATACGACAAAGATTTTTCCTTGATGGTAGACGCGATAGAACGCAACCCAGCAAAGGTCAGCGAACTGAAATCAGAAATGAAAATGCTGTTTGAAGATATCATCTCGATATTTACCGGCGTTGAAGGTCGTTTAGAACAACAGGTCGAATCGATTCAACAAACCATCACTACGTTTATTGTGAGTTCCGTAATCGCCGTCACTGGATTACTGATCGTACTGTCCTTTGGGATCTCATCGCGTGTCGCTAAGAAGATAGCCTCGTTAAACGCAACCATGTTGCACGTATCCCAACAACGTGACTTTACCGTTAAAGCGGAAGACAGCGGTTCAGATGAAATTGCGGATATTGCCAAGTCATTTAACACCGTATTAGAAGATATTCGTCAACTTGTTGGTCAAGTACAAGGGTCGATCCAAGAGCTCGGCAACATTTCGAACCAGTTGCAACACGACGGCATAAAAGTGGAAAGCGCTTTAAACAAGCAGCAACGACAAACAGAAAATATTGCGACCGCGATAAATCAAATGGGCAGCAATATCCAAAGTGTTGCGACCAATAGTGAAAATGCATCAGCAAATGCACAAACCAGCTTCTCCACGGCAAATGATGGCCTGAACGATGTGGCCTTCACCAGAGACACAATCAATACGCTTTCAACTGACTTAGTGAGTGCGAGTGAAGAAGTGAATCGCCTTTCTGTGCACTCAGAAAAGATCAATACCGTACTAGAAGTGATTAAAGACATTGCTGAACAAACCAACCTACTCGCTTTGAACGCCGCTATTGAAGCAGCGCGCGCTGGAGAGCAAGGTCGTGGTTTTGCGGTCGTCGCCGATGAAGTGAGAACCTTGGCTGGCAGAACACAGCTTTCAACCGAAGAGATCTCAACCATTATTCAAGGGGTTCAAGATCAAACCCAAATGGTGGTTAACACGATTCAAAATTGTTGTGAAAAAGGTAACAGCAGTGTCGACTCTTGTGAGAAGGCACATTCAAGAATCACATCGGTTATCGCAGACATGGAAACCATTCTAAATAACAGTTTAGAAGTCTCCAATGCTATGAAGGAGCAAAGTGAAGTGACGTCAGAGATCATCGAAAACGTAGATGCCATTAAACAGTTGACACTGACGAATGTAACGAGCGCTTCAAAAAACGCCGCTTCTGCAACTTCAGTAGTAGAACAAACAGACTCACTTGAACGCGCTGTCATCAACCTAAAAGCTTAGCTCTTAAGCCGCAGCTTACACGTTTTTGCTTATCAAACTATTCTCTACTCAAATTTCAGATAAAAAAACGCTCATGTTGCCTGTATCAACATGAGCGCAAGGGTAGATCTTCGACTACCGTCTCCTACCTTTCTAAACGAAAGCAGAAGTTATAATTAGAATAGTTGGGAGCAATAATCAAAATGCTTTCGCAAGCACTTCAACGATTTCTTCTTTGTCGCTAATAAGAACAACGGGTAACCATTCGAACCCTGTTCATTCCTATCAAGTTCATATCTATATAGCAGGCTATGTCACTGCCTTGCCTACTACATTTCAAACCTTCTCTGATTGAGCTTTAAATCACCTCAAGTAAATGCCTCATGTTCTTAAAGCGGTGGATTTAATCCATTTAGCTTCAAGACCGTTCTTACTTATTCGGCTTCACACTGTCAGTGCATGTAATCAACACAGCAAAGTTATGTGTTGCTACAGAAAGTTAGTAAATAATAATGTATTACAAATAAAAATGATATCTAAAGGTTCAATTTTTTGCTGTAGCGCACATTTATTGACGAACAAAACTCTTCAAAATCATCATCAACAGCCAAATAAACCACTAATAATCATCAACTTACCAGAGTAACTCAACTTTGTAACCCTTTGTAAATAGTGGTTTTGTCCCAACAACACGATCAAATTCACAGATTATACGCCTTCAAATCGTTAGCATATTTGTATTATTTAAATGCAAAACAAATTTGAAATAACCAAGAAATAATTTCAATAACAAAATGCATTGAAGACAAGAACTACTCTATTTGGCTTGTAATTATGGCCAATACTCAACCTATAAATATGGAATTAATACCATGAATAAAACTAAAATCGTGATTGCTGTGGCATCTGTACTCGCTGCTGGCTCTGTATCTGCGGCGTCTTTCGATATGAGACACGAATACAAGAGTCATACAGATCAACACGCTACTCGTGTAAAACTGGGCGATAGCATTGGCAACTTCCTTGTAGATATCGAAGCGAAATTCAAGGGAGAAGACGGTAAATTCATGGAAGATTTGAAGAATAACGGTTGGGAGCTTGGTCTAAATTACCGTCATGTACTAAACGATAACTGGACAATGACTTACGGTATGCCAATTGAAGGTCGCGAATCTGGTGTTACGTACAAACCTCAAGTTCGTGCAACATACAAAGTGGATAGCGTTGATGGCCTAAGCCTAAGTGCTCGTTACCGTTACGATATGAGACAAAATACTAGCACGACTGAGTACGAGCTCGACGGTAATGGTGACATTGTCGGTGTTGAGAAAAACATTGAAAACCAACGCCGCCACCGTCTAACGGCAAACGTTAACTACTCAATGGAAAACTGGCGCTTTGGTTTAGAGGGTAACTACTACAAAGCGGATGGATATGACATCTACGACAACGACGATACCAACTACGAGTTGAACGCAAGTATTCGCCACATGATGGGTCAATGGGCACCATATGTAGAGTTTGGTGATGTGAGTACTTCATCGACTAAAGCGACTCGTGAGCTACGTAGCCGTGTTGGTCTAACTTACAGCTTCTAATCGATAGCTATATAAATAATCTAAGATAATTACTGTCCTAATTTTCTAAGACCTAAAAAAAAGCCAGCTTAATCGCTGGCTTTTCTTCTTTCAAATCATTCAAATAAGAGCCGAGTACTTAACGCCCCTCACCCTAGTGACTGATCCGATAGAGAAATGCAACGGTCACTTCATCGTTAGGCACAACTCGCTTCTGCTGAGCTAAAAACAATTCCGCAGTTGATACTGCATCAGCAAGCGCATTATGATTGTTGTATTCAGGAAGCCCGTACCTTTCACGAGTGCCAGCT
>NZ_JBFRVX010000325.1:0-3955 GCF_041475345.1 Vibrio sp. 10N.222.48.A3
TTATTAATGTGGTTTCGAAATGTAAACGGACTTGTTGTTGAATTGTTATCCTAAAACCTTTTTGTTTGATAAATATGATGGCGGTTAGGTTTTGAAGTGATAGGTGGTGCAACTAAGTACTTATCTGTAAAAAGAGCCGTTCGTTTCGATGCTTTTGAATTTGGCGCTGCTTTGGTAGAATGCGACGCTTTGTAGCACCCTGCTATGTCTATTCGTTAAGTGAGAAATATTCATGAACAAAAGCCATGTGACTATTGGTTTAACTAACCCAAAGAGCCCGACAAACGTTGGCGCGGTTATGCGTGCGGCGGGTTGCTACCAAGTCGACGAAGTTAAATACACAGGGCAACGCTACGACAAGGCTGCAAAATTTCACACCGATACCAAGAGTGCAACGCGCACTATCCCGCTTACTGGTGTCGAGTCGTTTTTAGATAACCTTAATTCAGAAACTAAGATCGTATGTGTGGAGTTGGCTGAGGGTGCAACACCACTGCCACGTTTTAAACACCCAGAGAACGCTATCTATATCTTTGGGCCTGAAGATGGTTCTATTTCTCAAGATGTCGCTGACCGAGCTGACCATGTTGTTTATGTACCAACTGTTGGTTGCATGAATCTAGCAGCAACAGTGAATGTGCTACTTTATGATCGCCTTGCTAAGTCAGATGAAATGGACGAGAGCAACGAGCTGATCAAGAAAAGCCGCGATAACCGTAATCACCTGCAAGTGAAGCAGGGGTAGATATCGTTTTAATCGTGTCTGGCCTCTTAATATCCAATGCAGATTAAAGAAAACCCCTTATTCGTAGGAATAAGGGGTTTTTACTTGGTTGATCTCGGATCTTAGGTTTGGCTATTCAGCACATTTGGAAGCCATAATTTTTAATGGTTGCCCCGCATCATCGAATTGTAAGCTCCATACATACTGCCCAGCATTACGAATAGTGATAGCGGTATCTTGACCGTAACCACCTTTAATTAACGAGTTAAGCTGTCCTAACTTTAGGTTAAGCCCATCCGCTGTGAACTGAGGTGACCAAGCCTTGGATGCATATTGCATGCGATAACTGCCCGGTTTTTCAGTGGTGACGACTTGGTAAGTGTTGTCACCTTTATATTCAAACTCTCGTTGACCCACGTGTTTCCAACCTGAATCAGCAAAATTGCCAACCACATAAAGTGGGCTCGAAATAGGGCCTTCAGCTTTTATTGTTGGATTGTCACATTGAGCCATGAAGCCTTGTCCAACTTCATTTCCTGTTGCTAGTATCACCGCAATTGGCCCTTTTTCACTTGGCTGTGTTATCGACAAGAAACGAGCTTCAAATGGGCTTAGAACGATAGAGTAGTGGCCATCAATAGCTGAGATCGATTGCTTGGATTCAATATCCTTCAGATCAGCTATGGAGCCGACTTTTTCTTTGGCTAGTTTTATGGTTTGTTCTTTGTTGGTAACGTTCACTGCGTAGACAACAGTATCGCCTTCATAGGCTTTGTGATCGACATAGGCTACATCATTGGCCATCAGGTTTGTACGTTTACCTTGTGATAGAGCGGGGTGCGTTTCTCTCAGTTTCATCAAGTTTGTCACGTATTGCTTTAAGTCTTTTTCGTGCGCATTGAGTTGAGCTGTGACACCTTCTACTTTACCGCTAGTACGGGCTACGTGATCATCACACAGACCATTAATGGCACAGTCATCAGTCCATACTTTGTCTGAAAAACCTTCTAGCTGATCGCCTATTTCGTCCCCATAGTAGGTGGTTATTGGGCCGGTATAAGCTGCTTGGAATGAAAATGCCGCTTTATAGCGCTGCCAATACTCTTTGTCTTGTGGAGAAGCGATATCACCGCGCTGTAATAAGTCACCAAAGCGCACAAGGTCATGGTTACCGATCATTAAATTTGGCTTCGCGTGGTCTGGGTATAACGAATGTAAAGACATGCCTTCTGCAAGCCACTCTCCACCTTTGTTCCCCACGCCAGCTTCGTTTACAGCAAAGGTTTCCGTCAGGCGGTAGCGCATAGGGAAATCAAACGCAGAACATAAGGCCGGTGCTTCATTTGAACCGTAGCCTGTTTCAATAATGCGGTTCTCACCTGCCCAAATTTCCGCGACCATATAACCCAGAGGGTTCACGGTTTTACCTTCGCTGTTTACGTATTCGACTTGAGAAGATGCGGTGTCTACCGTTTCTCTGATTTGACTCCAAGCTTCTTTTGGCACTTGATAAGCTTGATCTAAGCGCCAACCATCAATTTTGAGCTCTTTGATCCAATACTCGGCAACTTCTTGATAGAAGGCTAGGCTCTCAGGGTATGAGACTGGATTATCCTCTCCTTGGGGCAGCTTACCTTTTGGTGACGGCACTACGTTTTTTTTGTGGTGGCCAAATACGCCATCAAAGAAGACATAAAGCCCTCGAGCATGCGCTTCTTCAACTAAGGTTTTAGCTTCTTCCATCGTGCCGAATCTCGGATCGATATTGAAATAATCGGTGGCAAAATAACCGGTTGCATCCAGTCTATCAGCCCAATGGTCTTGGTTTTCGATAGGCTCTGAATTAAAGATTGGGGTTAGCCAAATGCCGTTCATGCCAAGAGATTCAATGTAATCAAGTGAGTCGATAATACCTTGGATATCTCCGTTATGGTGACTGGTTCCATAGCCTGTCCCATGACCAATTGAGTCATCGCCACTGACAAAGCTTTCGACCATCACTTGATAGATCCTCAAGTCATTCACGTCGGCATTGGTATTCGTTTGGCATTGGTATGCTGTTGGTTCTTGAACTGATTCAGGTGCAGATTGGCAACCTGCAAGTAGGATGGCGGTAACGGCCAACGCGGTATTGGATAGAGAAAGTTTCACGTAAAGGTCCTTATTATTATGATTTAACCTATTATTCACCATCCTGATATTCTATAAATCCTCCGTTAAATAGTGGCAATAGGAGTAGACGGTAGGCTGAGAGACTGAGGTCACAATATGTGGCTAATTTCTTATACATATTATGATGAAGTGCTGATTTTTGAGTCGGAACGAGATTTGTACAGGAAGATATTTTTATGCGGTATGTACCAGCCTTGTTGAGAATAAGTCATTCTCTGTTTCTAATGTTATCTATCCCGAAAGCAATCGGATATTATCTTGGGTTCATCATTAGATAATTGAAGGGTTAGATAACACCATGGAAGACAAGCAATTACTTGCCGCGCTGCAGCAACACCCTGTCCTCGATCTCTATCAGTTATTCCAAGAAGTTGGTCAAAACCGCTCTCTGTATGCATTACTAGAGAGGTTATTTTCCCTTAAAGAACACCACCAACTGAGCACTCGTCTTAGCCCTTTTAAGCCTCACATCGAAGGGTTGCTGGCTCAATTTGATAGCACTACACCGGACAGTGATATTCTCAAAGCGGTTGCTCTTCAGTCTGAGATTCAGCAACGAGGCCACAGTATGAGTCGTTACATCATGACATCGGACAATCACCGCCATTTTTCCCCAAATGCAGACCTAGTGATGTTTGGTGATTCGATCACCGAATGGGCACCTTGGGCGGATATCTTTCGCGATGTTTCGATGGTCAACCGTGGCTTAGCGGGTGACACCACAACTGGCATGTTGCGCCGTATTGATACCACGTTGAATGTGAAGCCAAAGCTGGTGTGCTTTATGGCAGGGATAAACGATTTGGCTCAGGGTAATGATGTCGAACATATCTACCGGAACTACATTGATATGCTTGAAGTGTGGCAAGAAAACGATATTCGTATATTGGTGCAATCAACGCTTTATGTTGGCTCTAAACTGCAAGGTTTGAACCCATCGGTGGAGCTGCTTAATAGCAAAATAAGCGAGTACTGTTCCCAGCAAGACATTGCGTTCTTAGATGTGAATTCAGTATTGTCACCTAATAAGCTTTTATCGAATGAATACTCATGTGATGA
>NZ_JBFRVX010000326.1:0-5509 GCF_041475345.1 Vibrio sp. 10N.222.48.A3
TTTCGAAACCACATTAATAATGTGTTGAAAATTGCCTGAGACAATCACATAGGAAGTGCTAATGACCCTCACCATCAAAAACCGCCTTTATATTCTCTCTTTTATCCCTTTGCTACTAATGGCAATTGGGATGATGAGCGTGACGTATATGAAGAGCACTGAGCTAACCGCACAACAAGTAGAATCGACGCGTAGCAATATGATGGCGATGAAAGAAAAGGAACTCAAAGCGTACCTGCAAATGGCTCAGTCTTCGATATCTCCTTTCTTAGAAAAAGGTGCCACGCTTGAAGAAGCATTACCCACATTAAAAACTCTAGAATATGGTGAATCTGGTTATATTTTTGGCTACAGCTCTAAGGGTGTAAGAATCGTCATCGGACAAGGTACCGATGGCATTGGTAAAAATTACTACGACCTTCAAGACAAACAAGGCAATTACCTAATCCAAGACCTGATTAAGAACTCAAAAATTGGGGAATTCACCACTTACTACTTTCCTAAGCCAGGTCAGTCCATTGCGTTACCAAAACTCAGCTACTCAATCTTTATTCCACAATGGGATTTAATGCTCGGCACGGGTTTTTATACCGATGATATTGACGCAGTCATCAGTGACATGAAAGAGAGCTCGAATGCTGCGCTACAAAGCTCACTAACTGCCATTGCAATTTTCTGTGGCTTGATTGCCTTAGTGGTAGCGGTTTTCGCTGTTGCAGTGAACCGTACAATCATGCAACCACTCGAGCAATTTGACCGTTCAATCAGTGCCTTTGCAAGTGGTGAGGCCGACCTAACGGCTCGAATGGAAACCTTCAAAGCGCCTGAGTTCGCCAAACTCAGTGAGAACTTTAATGCCTTTGTTGCTAGCCTACAGACCATCATTCGTAGCGTGAGCGATGTGGGTCAGCAAGTTGTATCAGAAACGAGCAGCATGTCTTCTCGCGCAGCTCAGGTCGACGAAATAGCGACAGGTCAACGTGAAGAGACAGAACAAGTAGCAACGGCGATGACCGAGATGACGACAACAGCGCAAGAGATCTCAAGCAACGCAAGCCAAGCGGCTGACTCAGCTAAACTTGCAGAGAACAATGCAAAAGAAGCTCAGCAAATTGTCAACGCTGCTGCAGGTTCCGTAGCAGACCTTGCAAGTGAAGTATCAGAGGCAAACACTGTGGTATCTCGCCCTGAAGGAGATGTACAGAACATTTCATCTTCACTGACTGTCATTCAAGATATAGCGGAACAGACCAACCTATTAGCACTAAATGCCGCGATTGAAGCCGCGCGAGCTGGTGATCAAGGCCGAGGTTTTGCCGTAGTTGCTGATGAAGTTCGTAAGCTTGCAAGCCGCACACAAGAGAGCACGGGCGACATTCACAAAATGATCCAACAGCTAAAATCCGCTTCAGATGCCGCGGTTAAAGCAATGGATTCCAGCCAAAGCAGAAGTGCTCAAACGGTAGAAGAAGCGAACGCAGCAGCTGCAGCACTTGCTAAAATTCAAGATTCGATTGATACCATCATGGACATGAACTCACTGATTGCAACGGCGACTGAACAGCAGAATATTGTTGGCCAAGAGATATCTCAACGCATTGTTGTGATTTCAGACCAAAGTTCTCAATCGGCATCGCTAGCAAACCAAAACCGTACAGGTAGCCAAAACTTAAACAGCCGAGCAAACGAGTTGTACCACTTGGTTGATCGCTTCACGGTTTAATGCTTAATGCTTAGTGCTTAGCAAGTAAAAGCTATAGAACATCAATAAAAATGGGCTTCAGAATCTTTGTTCTGAAGCCCATTTTCTTGTCCATAGTGTCTTGCCAGATAGAACTAGTCTAATTGCTCAGACAAGAAGTCGACTAACAAGCGAACCTTTGAAGACAAATTACGGTTCTGTGGGTAAAGCGCCCAAATCCCCTCTTTATCGTCTCGGTAATCAGATAACACCTCAACCAATTCGCCAGACTCAAGATCTTCACTCACGTAATATTCTGGTAGCTGCACTAAGCCAATACTCTGTTTCGCTGCGTCTTGTAAGGCTAAGCCACTGTTACATTTAATGCGTCCATTAACCCGAACTGAGCGAGGTCGCCCATTTTCTTTAAAACGCCAATGCTCAAAGCCGCCGACTAAACATTGATGATTGCTCAACTCAGAGAGTGTATGCGGTTCACCGTAACGTTCAATGTATTCAGGGCTGGCGCACACGTAGAGTTGGCGTTGAGACAGCTTCTTTGCCACAAGACTCGAATCTTCTAAGCGACCAAGACGAATAGCGACATCGACACCCGAATCAATAAGGTCGAGCTTTTGATTGGTCAACATCAGCTCAAGTTCGACTTGTGGGTGGAGCTTTAAGAACTGATGAAGTATCGGGGCGAGTTGACGCTCACCATAAGTCACAGGTGCTGTTACTTTCAGCAAACCTTTCGGCGTGGATTGCATCTGCGTGACGGCTAACTCAGCAATTTCTAAACCCTCGACCAACAACTTACATTGCTGATAATAGAGTTGCCCAGCCTCTGTTAGAGAAACCTTACGAGTCGTTCGATTGAGTAGTTTTACTGCGAGGCGTTCCTCGAGATTTGCCACTCTACGACTGATTTGAGCCACTGACGTAGCGAGTTTCTGTGCGGCACCAGTAAAGCTTTCGCGCTCTGCCACTGCAACAAACTCACTTACCCCTTCCCAATTGGCCATGCCTCTACCCTATTTTGAACTATGGTTACCCATACAGTGTATTGAAGATATAGATCAGTGTCACCTAGCTTAATATACGCCGTGCACATACAAAGGCCTTCATTGAAGCTAATATCGCATTCCCCACAAGGCTCCTATCGACCTAATCTACAAAGTTTGAACCGACCTTGTATTACAAATACTGTTATCAAAAAATACTCGCACCAAAAAAGAAAGCCCGCACTCATTGAGTACGGGCCTTATTATTGTCTATTACAGATGCGTGAGGGTTAAAACTAGAAACGACTAGCCACTCACTGTTGCCTGTTCAGTCTCAAAGATTACACTTCAAACTGAGAAACTAGGCTATCAAGTGCTTCACACTGTTCTGCTAGTGAGATGCATGCGTTCTCTGCATTGTTTGCCATCTCAACCATTTTCATGGTGCTTTCCGCGATACGTTGAACATTCTGGTTCACTTCTTCAGACACCTGAGACTGCTGAGAAGCCGCTGTTGCGATTTGCGTATTCATCTCATTCATCTTGCCGATTGAGTTACGAATCTCGCTCAATGATGAAGCTGCAGTGCCCGCTTGAACAATGGTTTTCTCGCCACTTGCCTTGCTTTCTGTCATCACGCCAACGGCATGTTTAGCGCCAACTTCTAAGCGTTCAATCATTGATTGGATTTCACCCGTACTGTCTTGAGTTTTGCTCGCAAGCGCACGGACCTCATCAGCAACTACCGCAAAACCACGACCTTGCTCACCAGCACGCGCTGCTTCAATCGCCGCATTCAATGCCAATAGATTGGTTTGCTCTGCAATGCCTTTGATCACGCCAAGAATAGAAGCAATGTTCTTCACATCAGTATCCAATTCCTGAACCACACCGCCTGCATTCTCGATATCTTGCGCAAGGCGTTCAATTGAAGTTACGGTTAAGCCCAAAGTGCTGTCTGCTGATTCCACTTCATTGTTCGCAACGTTACTTGCGGTTGCCGCATCTAACGCGTTACCACTTACCGTTTCACTGGTCGCTTGCATTTCATGAACGGCAGCCGCGACTACTTCACTTTCTTTCTGTTGATTCGAAGAAAATTCAACCACATTCTGCGTTATTGATTTGATGTTTTCCATCTCTGCACGTACGGCATTTGATGTCAGAATCACTTGTTCTACAGTAGTATGTATCTTACTAACAAACTTGTTAAACGCTGAACTTAAACGAGCAATCTCATCAGAACCTTCAACTTTCATTCGCTGAGCTAAGTTACCATCACCCGATGCGATTTCATTCATCGCTTTCTCTACGCTCTGAATCGGCTGAACGATAAAACGGTTCGATAACCACATCGAAAACAAAGCCGCAAGTACCGCCACCGCCATACCTACTTCGATGATCAGCTTACTTTCTTCAATCGAGTCATTAGCTTGCTGGCGAAGCTCTTTTTGTTTAACTGCAATGAGCTCTCTGATATAGCCGAGTTGATCGTGAATGATCGCAAACTCAGCGTCCAATGCTGGCGAGTAATCTATGTTGTATTGAAGAGCATTGGCAGGGTCTGCAAACATTGGTTCATGCAATGCTACCCACTTTTTCATCGCCTTTACCAGTTTCGCTAGCTCGTCTTGAGAAGATGAGTCTAAGACACCTGCGGTATATAGGGTTTGGACACTTTCAAAGCGTGGAACGGCTTTGTAAGCGTTGTCTTCAAACTCAAATTTTTGATATTCGATCGCATCCTTATCTTTAGCAAGTAATAAACCTTGCGCTGATGCAATGACTTGATAGATATCTCGGTACCCATCTTCTAGGTTGTCGAGAACCGGTTGAACCACATTATTGAGCTCATGGTTAATCGCTGCTTGCGCGTTAGATTTAATCACGTTAAGCACAGTAACAGTTGAGAAAACAATCACGATAACCATTAGCGGAATCGCAATTTTACTCTTAATAGAAAGGTTTTTGATATTCATAGAGGGTTTATAACCACACATTAAATAGGGACGCGCGCATAATATACAGTATCGATAAAAAAGCCAGCTATAGTTTTGTGAATCTCATCGCATATAAAACTAGACAATGAAAACGAGTGCTTCGCATTTAACCAGACGTCAACCTGAAAAGTTAAAGTGGACAATATTGAATTTATTTACCTTAGACATGTTCTATTACTGGAGAAGTCATCGAAATAACACCATAATATAGGGCTCTAAAATAAGTAGGTAAGAACATGAAAATTTGTGGTGTTGAAATCAAAGGTAACGATGCAGTCATCTGTCTTCTATCTCTATCAGACGGTGTATTTAACATTCCTGATTGCCGAGTTTCTAAAGTTGCGATTAGTGACGCAAACGACACACAGAATATGAAAGATTTTCAATTTTCTTTTGCAAAGTTAATGGAAGATTACCAAGTAGAAAAAGTGGTAATTCGTCAACGCCAAACTAAAGGCAAATTTGCTGGCGGTGGCTTCGGCTTCAAACTAGAAGCGGCAATTCAGTTGATCGACGGCCTAGACGTAACCGTTGTATCTCCGAATGAAATCAAAGAAAGCCTTAAGCGCAACCCTCTTATGATGAAGTTCAAAGAAACAGGCCTTAAGCAATACCAAGAAGCACCGTTTACCACGGCTTACGCTTGTTTAATGCAGCGCTAATCAATAGTCGCTAGCCAATATTGATACAGAAAGAGCCTGAATATTCAGGCTCTTTTTTGTTTCTAGCAATCTATTTCAAGTCGAGTTATACCAATCACAGTAAGTAAGTGATCAAAAATAGCGTAGGAAAAAAGCTTGAGAACAAGGCAGCATTTTTCGATA
>NZ_JBFRVX010000326.1:6271-8846 GCF_041475345.1 Vibrio sp. 10N.222.48.A3
TCTAACGAAGTTATCGAGATTCTTAACAAGCTAGGGTGACCAGTTAGTTACTACGATTGGTATAATTTTGGTTGACACATTACCTCTCTAATGCTGTTCGTCTACGGAACTTAATCAACTCAGGCTTTTTCACCACCAGATAAACAGCGGTTGCTGACAACGCGAAGCCTATTGCGCCATAAATGTCGAATGACTCTCCAAAAATGAGCCACGCTTGGATGGCTGTCGTCGGTGGCACTAAGTAAAACACCGATGCCACACTTGAAGAAGCGCCATGCTCTACCATGTAAAGCAGCAAAAGGATGGCAACACAAGACAGAACCACCACCAGCCAGATTAGAGTCAACGTGAATTCTACAGTCCAGTTCACTTGCATAGTTTCGTAACGCATTGCGAACGGTAGAAACAACGCAGCAGAAGCCAAGTATTGCACCATCGCACCGCCGACCATATCTGTCCCCTGACAGAAGCGCTTCTGATACAAAGTGCCGCAGGTAATACCCACCAAAGAAACCAAACACAATAACGTTGCCAGGCCTTTTTGGTCGTCTGACTGCCATTCAATATTGCCCATCAACACCAAGCTAATACCCGCAAAACCGAGCGCTAATCCCAGCCACTGTGCAAAATTAAAACGCTGTGAAGTACAGCTGATCATTATCAATGCCGTCAGAATCGGTTGTAAGCCAACAAGTAGAGAACTCAACCCGGCGGGCATACCCATATCAATCGCGAGATAAGTGCCACCAAGGTAGAAGCCATGAATCAAAATGCCCACCACACAAGCGTGAAAAAATGCTCGACCACGAGGAATACGACGCTTAAGGATTGAAATCAAAACCAAGAATAGCGCCACGTTGGCTACCATCCTAAGTGAAAGTAACGTTGCGGGTTCAGCGTATTCAACACCAAGACGGGCGCCAACAAAGCCTGACGACCACAATAGTACAAACACAAACGGAATCATTTTAATCAGCATTACAAACCTCTGGTCAACTCTTCATCAATGCTGTTACCTTAGTTGGGTACAGATAACTAATAAAGATACAGATATAACACTTTAAATGGTTACAGATTAAGTGTGAGTTACAAGGGGGAAACGTGGAAGAAAAACTCAGCGGCAATAAATATCTCGCTATAGAACAACACATTAAGGCTCAGATCGATAAAGGGCTCTTTCACCCAGACGACCGCTTGCCTTCCATTCGTCAACTCAGTGAACAACTCGGTGTGAGCAAAAACACCGTGATTCGCGCTTATCAAGAACTGGAAGCGACGGGCTGGGTTTATTCTGTGCCTAAATCAGGCTATCGTGTGAAAACACCGAACACCACCATCTGGGATGCACCGAGCCAGCCTCAAAAAGTCGACCTCTTGTCGGTCACCAAATCTGTACTCTCCCGTCCGAAAGGTCGCTTGAAACTGCTTGCTGGTTCTGCACACCCGAACATTAATAACCCTGCCATTCGTAGCTTGTACGCCGAAATCGGTCGCCATAGCCGTTTGCAAACTCAGCTTCCCGGTTATTACCAATTACCTCCCGGCGATGAGCAATTAGTAAAGCAGTTGCTAAAGATCACCCATGATCTAGGCGTGCCTGCGGGATCGAATGAAATTGCAATTACACATGGTGCTCAACAGGCGATCAGTCTGGCTTTACGTGCATTAACCAAACCGGGAGACATCGTGGCGGTCGAGTCGCCCTGTTATTTCGGTAATCTACTTTTACTTGAATCACTTGGCTTGCAAGCCCTTGAAATACCAAGCAGCGTCAGCCACGGAATCGACATTCCTTCACTACAGAGTGCGTTGGACAAATGGGAAGTGAAAACCTTGCTACTAACGCCAAACTTTACCAATCCAACCGGTTCACGGATGCCATTGGCGAACCGAAAAGCATTACTGGAAATCACCGGATCTTTACCGATTATCGAAGACGATGTGTTCGGTAGCTTGGCATTCGACACACCCATTGCCAGCCTCAAAGAGCTTGATGACCAAGATCGAGTCATTTACGTCAACTCTTTGTCCAAGACCTTAGATTCTCGCTTGCGTATTGGCTGGTTACTCTCAGGTCGTTACCAGGCTCAAGTTGAAAAATACCTGTTATGCGACAACATGGGCAGCTCCAATTTAATGCAATCCGCGGTGGGTCAATTTCTCACTACCGGTAAATATCGCAGCCACTTATCCAAAATGAAACGACTCTACCAAGTCAATCAAAAGCAATTCCAAAGCCTGTTAATACAAGCGCTTGATGGCTATGAACACCTTGTTGGCCGCTACCATCTGTCAAAGCCTGAGGGATCTTTTTTAAACTGGATCACGTTACCTGAATCGGTCGATAGCTACGCGATTTATCAAGATTGTTTGAAGCACAAATTGGGAATATTACCTGGCACAGTCTTTGGGACAAACGATCAATATAAACACTGCTTGCGCTTCACGGTAGCGAACATCGAAGAGAGTAAAGAGTGGAAAGAAGGGGTTGTGACACTAGCGAAAATAATCGCGAAGCATACTTCTTTCTAATCGAATATTTCTGACTGCTAGATCATTCAACAATGAATAAACG
>NZ_JBFRVX010000327.1:0-3181 GCF_041475345.1 Vibrio sp. 10N.222.48.A3
GCCCCAAAAGACGACTCAACACGATCACGTTCACCTTCGACTGAATGGCAATACTGGCGTAGGTGTGACGTAAATCATGCAAGCGCACGCCTTCCAATCCTGCCAACTGGCGAGCCTGTCGCCAGAATATACCCAACTGATTGGTGGATATGGGTTGAGTGTTACAAGGGGCTGGAAACAGGTAAGGACTCTCTGATTGCCATGCATCAAGATAAGCTCTGACTTGTGAGCAAAGGTAAACCGTTTTCGCCCCCGTTTTACTGTCTAGTAAATGCCAGTGACCACCTCGGTACTCTTTCCATTGTAAGGTTCTCACTTCCGATGAGCGGCAACCTGTGTATATCAACAGACGTATTATCATGACCTTAGCCGGGTTATCGCCCTCTAACGTGTCTAACACTCGCCAGAGTTGACGCAATTCGTTTTTACTAAGATAGCGTTCTACCCCTCCTTCTTTATAACGCTTGAAACCACGGCAAGGATTGGTATTTTTAGGACGATATTCCCACATTTCACATTGCTGCATCATAACCGACAGCAACACTAACGCTTGGTTGGCTGAGCCTTTCACATGGCTTAACTGGGCAAACCACTGCTCAACATCATTTCGAACAATGGATTGTACTTCCCTATCTCCAAGATAAGGGGCGATCTGAAGACGAAAGGCACTTTCGTTCTTTATCAAAGTGCGAGATTTCCAATGACGAGGATAACGCTTAAAAAACTCTTGGCCGAACGCCTTCAGCGTTATGGAGGGCAATATTTCCTTTTTCGGACTGCGTACCTGCTGAACAAGCCGCAAGGCTTCTCGTCTTGCTTGACGTAATGAGTAATCTAACGTGCAACCTAGCTTATGATTTTGCCTCAATCCGTTGTGCTGAAAACGAACGAAAAACACGCACCTCCCTGACGGATAGACTCGTAAATACAACGTAGACACCTTGGAATCATAGTATTCTTTTGTGGTCGAAGTCGGTTTAACGCGCTCGACAAATCGCTGAGTAAGAGATATTTTTTCCATTTCAAGCTCCTGTTTACAGGGGCACTTTTGAACCGTAGAACGCTGTCAAACATGCCATAACACTAAAAAACAAAAACTCAATACTGATAAATTTCAATAATTTACAACAGACAACCACCCATAATCGCCAGATTATGACGTGGTGTGTGGTCACCAACTCAACTAACCAACAACTCAGAACGAATGATCTGAGTTCCTTAATCAAAGCGACGGGAAAAACTGACAGCGAAAGACAAAAGCCGACCAGGTGGCGAATGAATCTGACGAACGAGGGATGCGGGGGATCTGGAAATTGAAGGAAGAAAGCGAGAGGAAAAGCTAAAGACCTTGCACCGTTATGGTGCAAGGCCTTTTATTGAACGTTCAGATTAAAATAAACCGATTGGACTTTTTGGATGTATATTTTTCTGGCGTTCTCGGTGCGTTTGGAAAAACCCGCATTATACGCGCCGACACTGTTCCAGTTATAACCATGACTAGAAAAGTTAGAACTTAATACCCATGCGCCAAGATGAACATTAAAGCAAGGATTATAGATATTTGTTTCATTCACATTAAATTCGGATAGTCGATCAAACCAATGGGAATTAATTTGCATCAATCCAAAATCACGGCTGATGACTTGACCGGATTGGTTTTTATTTTCATTGTACGCGTTCGGCTTTAGGCTACTTTCTACCGTGGCGATGGATTTTAAAAGCTGTGGATCGACATTATAAAATCGCCCTGCCTCATCAAAGCAAAAAGCCCAACTGAAACACGGCGATAACAACGAAAGATAAAGTAATGGTTTCATCATAAAAAAGAGCCCTAATAATAGGACTCTCATTTTATGCCATCCCATTGAGATATCAATATTCACAAGGTAATAAAATTGTGGTCACGCTGCGGTCACGTTCAGTTATTATCCAAACCGATTGATCACAAATCGTATAATTCGATATCACTCTCTCGCCTGTTTTGGTTGCTTCGTCATTGGTGATTTTATCTTCAATGCAAGTCTCTCCCCAATCTCCACTTTGGTGACGCTGCAAATAAATCGACAAGTTAGCACCGACATTATTATCTAATAACTGCTCAATACCTTGCGTATAGACCACTTTACCCAACGAAAACGGAACGGCCGTACAAACGTAACATTTTGCTTTCGTTTCTTCTCTATCTTGTGTAGCATTCAGAATGTTCATTAAATCTAACTCCGATGTAATTGAACATGCCTTGATATTTGAGACAGCAAATATCAAGGCGCTTTATTTTCACGCTTAATAAACGTCTTCCGTTTTACGAATATGATTAAACACTTCATGAATTTCATCGTAAGTGATGCCATACCCTTCGAGCTTTTCCACACAGTCACAAATATCATTGGTGTAGAAACACTCATGATTAAATAACTCACGACGAATGATCGCTTTTTTTCCGTTCTCTTTGATATCTTCGGCGATCCCTTCTTGAGCGATAGAATCTAAACGAGTCATTAATTGCTTGGCATTATCAACTGGGCAAATTAACCCCATACCTAGCGACGCATATTTCACGCCCTCTTTTTTTTCATCATCGAACTGTTGATTAGAAAAAGCAAAGAACGCCCCTGCCTCATTAAAAGCCTGAGTTTGTTTGTCTTGAATATAGTGTGAGAGATATTTCATCTTTTAAGTCTCCATTTTATAATTAAGGGGATGATCCACTCTTTTATGTTTCGATGTATTGATGGTTGTTTGTCACCCATCCTATGACTACAGCACGACTATTCAGCCCTACCTTATTTGTTTCAGTAATCACATGACCTCTCGCGATGCCTTGCCCCCAGTACGGCTTATTGAGTTCTGTTTCTGGGAACAAAACCGTCAGTTCTAGCCAAACACTGGAATGCCTGGCTCTTGCTTTTACATGAGCGGCAATCACGACAATATTTTCCACAGATATTGATCATGATAGGACAACATCACGACTTAGCCCTACTGGGTGCACGCCCAAAGAGATATCATTTTTTGGTGAGCTTTCGTGGCCAGCGGCGAAACGCTGGTCGCTGAAATTCGATTTAGAGAGAGTTGGGGTTGATTGTCGTTGTGCCATGAGGAGTTTCCTTTCTGTTTGAGTATCACTTTTATGGAGCCGCTTGGCTGTCCCTACCTCAAACATGGTTCTTCTCTGCAGGGG
>NZ_JBFRVX010000327.1:3895-4133 GCF_041475345.1 Vibrio sp. 10N.222.48.A3
GAGAAGGTTCTGATTGAGGAGGGTTAACAGCCTGCGAGCCCCATCAAATGATGCGAGTCGAAAGGGAAATCGGCACATAAGACAGAAAGCCCTTACTCGAACTTAATTGAAATCAGTGAAAGGTAACGAGGAGGCACGACGAGGCGCAGCTACGCAGTAGCGCAGGCGTTCAGGATTGCAGCGATATCCTTTTAGATAGGGGCTGTAGAGAGGCACAGCCTGGGGCGGCACGCAGTGA
>NZ_JBFRVX010000328.1:0-543 GCF_041475345.1 Vibrio sp. 10N.222.48.A3
GGTCAATGATCGGTATGCGCCTAAAAATTTGTCGGCGATGAAACCGCCTGCGATAGCAAATAGCGGTCCGATTGCAGAGAAAGCACCAACAACCATCATGGTGTCGGCTTCGTTGTAGTTCAGATCTTCAAGGAAGAAACGAGTCAAGATCACCATGACGCCATAGAACGAAAGTCCGAACATCATTTGGCAGAACATCATTGATTTGTTTAATCTATTCCACATTATTTTATTCTCACATTTGTGTTGATATGTAGTGTAATTACCCAATTATAATATCATTAATAGCAATACATAAAATGAAACATTTGATGTGTTCGTTACTTTGCTCTCTATATCTTTTCTTATCGAGCGATTCATTTTTCTCATGCATTAAATATGCAATATTAGATTTTGCTAGTGGATGGTTGTGTAAATGTCGGTCAGATTTATTTGTTGCTAATTCGCGAGCCAAGAACGGAAAGTTACAGGTGGAAATCTTGTAAAATATTCAAGTGAGTATCACTTTCAATTAGCTGTTGGATTTTAGCCAATAAAAAAGCC
>NZ_JBFRVX010000329.1:0-10813 GCF_041475345.1 Vibrio sp. 10N.222.48.A3
TAGCTGAGTTCTAACAAATAAATTAGTTAACATTCGTTTCTCCAAAAGATAGATAGGTTGTTTTTTCTTCGGAGGAAATAATATTCAGTGCGCTATTTTTGAGCAATCCAAGAGTGACCTTCCTCACATTGCTCTGACATTTGCCGTCGTTCTATTCAGTTTGAGTTCAGTTTAAAGTGAAAAAAGTGATTAAACGGGAGCGGTGAGAAGAGAAGTTTTTTCCGTGTGAGGGCAATTCGTGCTTTGCGCCGCAAAAACATTGCGGTATGTTCAAAGATTACCCACTGTAACCCGCCACGCTCGGGTTCATAAGATTGATCATAATCTACGAATAATAATCACAATGAATTAGGTATACGAAGCAATGCAATTCTCAAAGTTTGGTGAAAAGTTTAATCGATACTCTGGAATCACTCGTTTAATGGATGATTTGAATGATGGCCTGCGAACTCCTGGTGCAATTATGCTCGGTGGTGGTAACCCAGCCGCTATCCCAGCCATGCTCGATTACTTTAACCAAGCCAGTGCCGACATGCTCGCCAGTGGAGAACTCATTGCCGCCCTCGCCAACTACGATGGTCCACAAGGTAAAGACAGCTTCATTAAGTCGTTAGCTGGAATGCTGAAAGAGACCTATGGTTGGGACATCAACGAGAAAAACATCAGCCTGACCAACGGCAGTCAAAGTGGCTTCTTTTACCTATTCAACTTGTTAGCGGGTCAACAGCCAGACGGTTCTCACAAGAAGATATTGTTGCCGATCGCACCAGAATACATCGGCTACGGCGATGCGGGCATTGATGACGATATTTTTATCTCTTACCACCCAGAGATCGAACTGCTAGAAAACCGCCAGTTTAAATACCACGTTGATTTTGAACAGCTCAAGGTTGATGACTCGGTTGCCGCTATCTGCGCCTCTCGTCCAACCAACCCAACTGGTAACGTACTGACCGACGAAGAAGTGCGTAAACTGGATAAACTGGCGCGCGAAAACAACATCCCACTACTGATCGATAATGCTTACGGCCTGCCGTTTCCAAACATCATCTTTGAAGATGTGGAACCGTTCTGGAATGAAAATACGATTCTGTGCATGAGCTTATCTAAGCTTGGTTTACCGGGTGTACGTTGCGGTATCGTGATTGCGAGCGAAGAAGTAACACAAGCTCTGACTAACATGAATGGCATTATCAGCTTAGCGCCGAGCAGTGTTGGGCCGGCAATTGCCAATCATATGATTGAAAAAGGCGATTTATTGCGTTTGAGCAGTGAAGTAATCAAACCTTTCTATAAAGAGAAATCTCTACGTGCGGTTGAGCTTTTACAAGAAGCGATCGATGACCCTCGCTTCCGTATCCACAAGCCTGAAGGCGCGATTTTCTTATGGCTATGGTTTGATGAACTGCCGATTACCACCATGGAGCTGTACGACCGCCTCAAAGCTCGTGGCGTATTGATTGTTCCGGGTGAATACTTCTTTATCGGCCAAGAAGACGAGTGGGATCATGCTCACCAGTGCTTACGCATGAACTACGTACAAGATGATGAGGCGATGCAAAAAGGTATTGCTATCATTGCTGAAGAAGTGAAAAAAGCTTACTCAGAGCAGTAATCAGAGCTTTTAGCTTACCGTAGACCAAATGCAAAAAAGAGCACCGACCTTCTTCAAGGTACTGGTGCTCTTTCACTTCTACTTCCCGAGATTTATTAGCTTAAATGAGCTAATAACGCTTAACCTTCTAGAAGACTATTACCATTAATAGCAATCTTACGTGGTTGCATCGCTTCTGGGATTTCGCGTTCTAGGTCGATGTGAAGAAGACCATTTTCCATGCTTGCCCCTACCACTTTTACGTAGTCTGCCAGTTGGAATTTACGCTCGAAATCACGCTCTGCGATACCTTGGTATACGAAGGTTTTCTCTGCTTCTGCTTTACGCTCACCTTTAACAATTAGCATGTTCTCTTTCTGAGTAAGATCTAATTGGTCATCAGCAAAACCAGCAACGGCCATAGTAATACGGTAGTTGTTCTCGTCTTTTTGCTCGATGTTGTATGGAGGGTAACCGCCAGAAGAGTTCTTCGATGTGTTCGCTTCCATCATGTTGAATAGACGATCGAAGCCGATTGCGTTGCGGTAAAGTGGAGTGAAATCTACAGTTCTCATAATGCTATCCTTTTAGTAAGCAATAGTCTTAGCTGTAATTTTTACTGAGATCGAACCTGTGAATTATTCAGTAAACAGCTAAGGGATTCAATTCGCATTCCACGGGCTTCACCTCGTTTGGTGACAACTCTGGGACATGACAATGAATCAATTTTTATATTGTGTGCCGCCAAATTTATCCTCTATTGAGCGATACTCTAGCAACGGTTATGAAGGTTCTGTTTCTTCTCTTGTAGAGCAAGACAGTCATCCTCTTCACAACTAGATATGTGGATTGAGCGAATCAGTTTCAAGCGTTTATTTTCAATTATTTTTCCAATCCAATATTTTTCAATCACTTAAAAACAAAAAAGACCGCCATTTTTGGCAGTCTTTTTAACAACAAATTTAGTTTTTTGAGACGAAGCTATTTCGTTTTAGTTCAAAGAAGAGGCGCGGAGCATACGAATGTATGTGAGCACCTCTGACACAGAAATTAAGCGAAAGAGCGAAGTATCAAAGATACTAAACGTCTAGATTTGCTACTTTAAGTGCGTTTTCTTCGATGAAGTTACGACGCGGTTCTACTTGGTCGCCCATCAATGTTGTAAACAACAGATCAGCACCAACAGCATCTTCAATCGTTACTTGCATCATACGACGAGTTTCAGGATCCATTGTCGTTTCCCAAAGTTGATCAGGGTTCATCTCACCTAGACCTTTGTATCGTTGTAGGCTTAGGCCACGACGAGACTCTTTCACTAACCAGTTCAGAGCTTCAACGAAACTAGACACTTCTTGAGTACGCTCGCCACGCTTAATGTAAGCACCTTCTTCAATCAGGCCATCAAGTGCTTCAGAAAGATCCGCTAGCTTGCCAAACTCTTTCGAGTTAATCAGATCAATGCTCAGCACGTGCTCATGAGTTACACCATGAGTACGAACCACAATCTTAGGAACGCTTAAACCTAGCTCTTCGTGCTTTTCAACTTCAAGGCTGTATTGGCTTGCACCCGCTTCTTTACCGTTTAGCTGCTCTACTAGCTGCTTACCCCAAGCTTCAACCACCGCATCATCATGACACTGCTCAGCGGTTAGGCGAGGAACGTAAATCAGTTCGTGAACCAATGCGCGTGGGTAGCGGCGGCTCATACGATCAACGAGCTTGATGCCTGCATTGTATTGCTGAACAAGCTTCTCTAAGCCTTCACCGGCAAACGCAGGTGCTTCAGGATTTACGTGCAGTTCTGCATTGTCTAAAGCCAAAGATACTTGATACTGGTTCATCGCATCTTCATCTTTGATGTACTGCTCTTGCTTACCCTTCTTCACTTTGTAAAGTGGCGGTTGAGCAATGTAGATGTAACCACGTTCAATCAGCTCAGGCATTTGACGGTAGAAGAACGTCAGTAGCAGTGTACGGATGTGAGAACCATCGACATCGGCATCGGTCATGATGATGATGTTGTGGTAACGCAGTTTATCTGGGTTGTATTCATCACGGCCAATACCACAACCAAGGGCTGTGATTAGCGTTGCGACTTCTTGAGAAGACAGCATTTTATCGAAACGCGCTTTCTCTACGTTAAGGATTTTACCTTTAAGCGGTAGGATTGCTTGGTTCTTACGGTTACGCCCCTGCTTGGCTGATCCGCCAGCAGAGTCTCCTTCCACAATATATAGTTCAGACTGTGCAGGATCTTTTTCCTGACAGTCAGCTAGTTTACCTGGAAGGCCCGCTAAATCTAATGCGCCTTTACGACGAGTCATCTCACGAGCTTTACGCGCTGCATCACGAGCACGCGCTGCATCGATAATTTTAGAACAAACGATTTTCGCTTCACCTGGGTTCTCAATTAGGAACTCAGATAGCTTCTCACCCATCGTAGACTCAACGGCAGACTTCACTTCTGAAGAAACCAGCTTGTCTTTAGTTTGGCTTGAGAACTTAGGATCTGGCACTTTCACCGAAACAATCGCCGTCAAACCTTCACGAGCATCATCACCTGATGTTGAAGTCTTCGCTTTCTTCGAGAAGCCTTCTTTGTCCATGAAGCTGTTCAAAGTACGTGTTAGCGCAGCACGGAAACCCGCTAAGTGAGCACCACCATCGCGTTGAGGGATGTTGTTGGTGAAACAGTAGATATTTTCTTGGTAACCATCGTTCCACTGCATTGCAACTTCAACGGTAATGCCGTCATCACGCTCTGAATCAAAGTGGAAAATCTTTTGGATGATTGGTGTTTTGTTGGTATTAAGGTGTTCAACAAACGCTTGGATACCGCCTTCGTATTCGAAGTGATCCATTTTGTCTTCTTCACGCTTATCAATTAGCTTAATTGATACACCTGAGTTCAAGAATGATAGCTCACGTAGACGCTTAGCTAAAATGTCGTAATGGAACTCGATGTTAGTGAAGGTTTCTTCA
Organism: Vibrio sp. 10N.222.48.A3; assembly: GCF_041475345.1. NCBI lineage: Bacteria > Pseudomonadati > Pseudomonadota > Gammaproteobacteria > Vibrionales > Vibrionaceae > Vibrio > Vibrio sp. 10N.222.48.A3. Next base: position 4,577 of record NZ_JBFRVX010000329.1, read on the forward strand.
CTCGGCCAGAAACGAATCTCTGTACCGGTTTTATCCGTGTCACCGATAACCGCTAGTGGCGCTTGAGGCTCACCGTGGCTGTAGGTTTGAGTGTGGATTTTGCCACCGCGGTGGATAGTAAGAGTAACTTGCTTAGAAAGTGCGTTAACTACTGAAACACCAACACCGTGTAGACCACCAGATACCTTGTACGAGTTATCATCGAACTTACCACCAGCGTGAAGAACCGTCATGATTACTTCTGCTGCTGATACTTTTTCTTCTGGGTGCAATTCTGTTGGAATACCACGGCCGTCATCGCTTACAGACACTGAGCTATCTTCATGAATAGTTACAATGATGTCATTACAGTGACCAGCTAGCGCTTCATCAATAGAGTTATCTACCACCTCAAAAACCATGTGGTGCAGACCGGTACCATCATCCGTGTCGCCAATGTACATTCCAGGACGCTTACGTACCGCATCCAGACCCTTCAGTACTTTAATACTCGATGAATCGTAATTATCTGACATAGTTACTCTCTGACTAATTATCCTTGCTCTATTTTGCCATGTTCCACATGAAACATCCTGCTATTTTCGTCATGCATATCTGCAATCTGATCAGCGGTAATAGAGCTTACAAAAACTTGAGCCTGGGTCGCCTTTAAACACTCAGCAAGACGTGCTCGGCGTTGGCTATCTAATTCGGAAGCGAAGTCATCTATCAAATAGATGCACTGCTTACCTGTCATTTGAGTGAGGTGTTGCCCTTGTGCTACTCGCAGCGCGCACACCATCAACTTCAATTGACCTCGTGACAAGACATCTTCCACTGGAGTGCCGTTCACTTTTATCTTCAGATCCGCTTTGTTTGGCCCACTAAAGGTGTAACCAAGCTGCTGATCCCTTTCAAAATTCTTTTCTAAAATCTCGGCGTATGGAGTGTCTTTGTCCCAACCACGATAATAGTTAATCTTTATCTCAAACTCAGGAAGGAAGGTCGCACAGATTTCTTCGGCGACTTCTTTAAGCTGTTCAACGTAAGTGGCACGCCACTGGCTGATACTTTCCGCTAAACGGGCCAATTCTTGGTCCCAATAGCTCAGTTCTCGATAGTGTGTTGCCGTTTTCAATAAGGCGTTTCGCTGCTTATTGAGGCGCTTTACCCTGCCCCATGCATCATAAAAGCCGGACTCACTGTGGAAGACTCCCCAATCAATAAATGCGCGGCGATGCTTAGGTCCATCGGTTAGTAAATCAAACCCTTCCGGGTGAATCAACTGCAAAGGTAAAACCTGAGCTAACTGAGCCAATTTTTGCCCAGTTTGACCGCTTATTTTAACCTCTGTTGTGCCATCGCGCTGCTTATTAATGCCAATTGGCAGCTCAAATTGATCCGAGGTCATAAAACGGCCATGTACAAACAGCTCACTGCACTCGTTTTGTATGATACGGCCGGTGAGTGAACTCTTAAATGAGCGACCATGTCCAAGCAGATATACCGCTTCAAGGACACTGGTTTTTCCGCTCCCGTTAGCCCCTATAAGAAAGTTAAAGCCTGATGACGGTTGAATGTCACAGGCTTCTATATTTCTAAACTGCTTAACGATTAAGCGCGATAAAGGCATAACGTCTTCATATTAATCTTCAATCACGACTCGATAGGTAAACGTTGTTGATCAGTAAACATCACAAACAACGCTTATAAGCGAATAGGCATAACAACGTACATCGCGCTGTCGTCTTGTGCGTTCTCGATAAGAGCACTCGCATTGGCGTCTGACATTGAGATGCGAACTTGCTCACAACGTAGTGTGTTCAGAACATCCAACACGTAGCTTACGTTGAAACCAATCTCTAGTGCATCACCATCAAAGGTTACGTCTAGCACTTCTTCCGCTTCTTCTTGCTCTGGGTTGTTCGCGGTAATACGCATCTCGCTATCTACAAGATTAACGCGAACACCACGGAATTTTTCATTCGACAGAATCGCAGCACGAGAAAATGCTGAACGTAATTCATCACAACCAGCTTCAAGTGTCTTGGTAGTATTTTGCGGCATTACGCGGCGATAATCAGGGAAACGACCATCAACCAGCTTAGAAGTGAAGACATAGTTGTTCACTTCAGCACGCACATTAGAGTTACCAATCTGCAGCGTTACCGGTTGCTCTGGTGCATCCAGTAGCTTCACTAGCTCTTGCACACCCTTACGAGGAACAATGATCTGCTTCTGAGCAAAATCGGCACCCAGTTGTGCTTGAGATACCGCCATACGGTGACCATCAGTCGCGACACTTCGTAGGATTGAACCTTCAATCTCAAACAACATACCGTTGAGGTAGTAACGAACATCTTGGTTCGCCATTGAGAATTGGGTTTTCTCGATAAGACCACGTAGCTCAGCTTGTGTCACTGACACTTCAACTTCACTGCTCCAGTCTTCAATGTTTGGAAAATCTGCCGCAGGTAATGTTGCTAATGAGAAGCGGCTACGACCAGAACGAACCTGAATACGGTCGCCATCCAATACCACAGTGATCACTGAGCTGTCTGGCAAGCCACGACAGATATCTAGGAATTTACGTGAAGGTACAGTAATGCTGCCCGCTTCGAAATCACCTTCAAGCGTTACACGGCTGATCAGTTCAACTTCTAGATCCGTTGCTGTCATCGACAACACGTTATCTTCTACTTTAATCAGTAGATTTCCTAGAATTGGAAGCGTTGGCCTGCCACCGAGTGCGCCAGATACTTGTTGTAATGGCTTAATCAGGTGACTACGTTCAATGGTAAATTTCATATCTTGCTCTTACGGTCTAAATGGCACTGCGTAATAGTACGTGGCCAAGATTCTGCTTATTAAGGTTAAGAATACTGTGTATTAAGAAGAAAGGGTACGAATCAAGTTCGAATAATCTTCTTTAATGTCGTGGCTCTCTTCACGCAACTGAGCAATCTTACGACAAGCATGCAGTACGGTCGTGTGGTCACGGCCACCGAATGCATCGCCAATCTCAGGCAAGCTGTGGTTAGTTAACTCTTTAGCCAGTGCCATCGCCAGTTGGCGTGGACGAGCAACAGAACGAGAACGACGTTTAGATAATAGATCAGCAACTTTGATTTTGTAGTATTCAGCGACTGTCTTTTGAATGTTATCAATGGTGACGAGTTTTTCTTGCAGGGCAAGCAAGTCACGCAGTGCTTCACGCACGAAATCGATCGTGATCGGACGGCCAGTGAAGTTTGCATTCGCAATAACACGGTTCAATGCGCCTTCAAGCTCACGAACGTTAGAGCGTAAACGCTTAGCAATAAAGAATGCCACTTCATCCGCAAGGTGAATTTGGTGGTCTTCGGCTTTCTTCATTAAGATCGCAACACGAGTCTCAAGCTCAGGAGGCTCAATCGCTACCGTCAAACCCCAGCCGAAGCGAGATTTAAGACGATCCTCTACCCCGTTGATCTCTTTTGGATAACGGTCAGAGGTTAGGATGATCTGTTGGTTGCCTTCAAGCAGCGCATTAAAGGTATGGAAGAACTCTTCTTGAGAGCGCTCTTTATTCGCGAAAAATTGGATATCATCGATAAGCAAAGCATCAACACTACGGTAGTAGCGCTTAAATTCTTCAATCGCGTTATTTTGTAACGCCTTCACCATATCCTGAACAAAACGCTCAGAATGCATGTAAACCACTTTCGCATTCGGCTTATTATCAACAATGGCATTACCCACCGCATGCAACAAGTGTGTCTTACCTAAACCGGTGCCACCGTATAAAAACAACGGGTTATAAGCTGTTCCTGGATTATCAGAAACCTGACGTGCCGCCGCCAAACCCAATTGGTTTGATTTACCCTCAACAAAGTTATTGAACTTATGTTTTGGGTTTACGTTTGAACGGTGGTTAAGATCAACCGCTACAGGCTCTTCATCACGCCAGATATTATGAACAGGCTTACGAGCTTGTAACTGCGCAGGTGCTGACGATTCAGCGGCCACATCAGCGGCTGTACGGGTACGAGCTGGGGCGATAGTCTCAGATTTTGGAGCAGTAACTCGTTTGTTCCCAATTTCAAAATGAAGATGCGGGATATCATTACCACAATATTCTTGTAGCAAACGGTTAATGCTATTTAGGTACTTATCGCGCACCCAATCGAGTACAAATCGGTTTGGTGCAAATAGAGTTAGAGTATTACCATTGAGCTCCGCTTGTAACGGACGTACCCACATACTGAATTCTGTAGCTGGTAACTCTTCTTGAAGCTGTTGCAAGCATTGCAACCAAAGCGAAGATGACACGGTGCCCCACTCTATTTAAGTTATATGAAATGACCGTTAATTTTACCTGTTGATAAGTCAGATCACCAGCAATTGATCACAGATCCAGTGAATAAGATCCAAGTTATTCACAATAATTTTGTAAATAATCGGTGGATCCACACATCTTGCCCCTAATTTACTCACACAATGATCCACTTATGCCCGGATCCTTGCTAGTTATCCCCAAATCGAGAATGCGATCTGGTTATGGTTAATAACATCTGGTTATTTATTCTATTGAGCATTTTCCCAGTAACATCCAACCCTATAAATATAAGGAGTTACCAAATGAATAACTGGATTAAGGCTGCAATTGCGGCTATCGCACTCTCTGCTGCTACTGTTCAAGCCGCGACTGAAGTTAAAGTCGGCATGTCTGGTCGCTACTTCCCGTTTACGTTCGTTAAACAAGACCAACTACAAGGTTTTGAAGTGGATTTATGGGATGAGATCGGTAAGCGTAACGATTACAAGGTTGAATACGTAACGGCAAACTTCTCTGGTCTTTTTGGTCTTCTTGAAACGGGTCGTATCGATACCATTTCAAACCAAATTACAATGACGGATGCACGTAAAGCGAAATACCTATTCGCAGACCCATACGTAGTAGACGGTGCACAAATTACCGTTCGTAAAGGTAATGACAGCATTAAGGGTATCGAAGACCTTGATGGCAAGACGGTTGCGGTAAACCTAGGTTCAAACTTTGAACAACTGCTTCGCAGCTACGATAAAGATGGCAAGATCAATGTGAAGACCTACGATACAGGTATTGAGCATGATGTCGCTCTTGGTCGTGCCGATGCATTCGTAATGGATCGCCTATCAGCACTAGAGCTTATCAAGAAGACGGGTCTACCATTACAGCTAGCGGGTCAGCCATTCGAAACCATTGAAAACGCTTGGCCTTTCGTGGACAACGACAACGGTAAAAAACTGCAAGCAGAAGTAAACGAAGCATTAGCAGCAATGCGCGCAGATGGTACGCTAGAAAGTATCTCTCAGAAATGGTTTGGTGCGGACATTACTCAGAAGTAATCACTCACTATCTCCATTCGAGGCCCACTGCTTTACACGGCGGTGGGCTTTTTGCTTTTGTGCACTGATTAAAAGCCTGATAGAACAGTATTTCCAAATAGAACAACACTTCCAATACTAATACGAGATAGATTATGGGATTTGACTTTAATTACATGCTAGAGCTGTTGCCAATACTACTGAAGTATTTAGGCACCACGATGGAGATGGCGACTTGGGGCTTGTTCTTTGCTCTGATCCTGTCTCTGATACTGGCGAATATTCGTGTATTCAAAATCCCAGTACTCGACCAACTGAGCCAGCTGTACATTAGCTTCTTTCGAGGCACACCACTGTTGGTACAGCTTTTCCTCCTTTATTACGGCTTACCACAAGTATTCCCGTGGATGGTTGGGTTGGATGCTTTCAGCGCCGCTGTAATTGGCTTAACCCTGCACTTTGCCGCGTATATGGCAGAAAGTATTCGTGCCGCGATTATCGGTATTGATCGTAGCCAGATGGAAGCCAGCCTCTCAGTCGGTATGACAACCAGTCAAGCGATGCGCCGAGTGATCTTGCCGCAAGCAACCCGCGTAGCACTGCCTTCTTTAATGAACTATTTCATCGACATGATCAAGTCGACTTCACTTGCATTCACCTTAGGTGTAGCCGAAATCATGGCTAAAGCTCAGATGGAAGCTTCTTCAAGTTTCCGCTTCTTCGAGGCTTTCTTAGCAGTCGCGCTGATTTACTGGGGCGTAGTGGTTATCCTCACTCGTATTCAAATTTGGGCCGAAGTGAAACTGAATAAGGCGTATGTACGATGATCAAATTACAAAATATCCACAAGCAGTTTGGTGACACCGAAGTTTTGAAAGGGATCGACCTAGAAATCAAACAAGGTGAGAT
>NZ_JBFRVX010000330.1:0-3568 GCF_041475345.1 Vibrio sp. 10N.222.48.A3
TGCGTTCTAAGCTTGTGTCTTCAATCCGTAACTTCATGAGCTCAAAAGGCTACCTAGAAGTTGAAACGCCAATGATGCACGTGATCCCAGGCGGTGCAACAGCACGTCCATTCATCACTCATCACAACGCACTAGACATCGACATGTACCTACGTGTTGCACCTGAGCTTTACCTTAAGCGTCTAGTAGTTGGTGGTTTTGACCGTGTATTCGAGATCAACCGTAACTTCCGTAACGAAGGTCTTTCTCCACGTCACAACCCAGAATTCACAATGATGGAATTCTACCAAGCGTACTCTGACTACAAAGATCTAATGGATCTAACGGAAGAGATGCTAAGCACAGCGGCGATGGACGTTCTTGGTTCTACTTCTATGCCTTACGGTGACGAAACAGTTGAGTTCGGTGGCACTTACGCTCGCATGAGCATGTTCGATGCAATCAAACACTACACACCTGAAAATGCAAACATTCAAGCTCTGACTGAAGACGATCTTCAGAACAGAGAATTGATGGTTAAAATTGCAGAAGAAGTGGGTCTTTACGTTGAGAAGTTTTGGACATGTGGTCAGCTTCTTGAAGAGATCTTTGGTGAAACGGCTGAGCCTCAGCTAATTCAACCAACGTTCATCACGGGTTACCCAGCGGACATCTCTCCACTGGCTCGTCGTAGCGACAGCAACCCATTCTTCACAGACCGCTTTGAGTTCTTCATCGGTGGCCGTGAAGTAGCGAACGGTTTCTCTGAGCTTAACGATGCACAAGACCAAGACGAGCGTTTCAAAGCACAAGTTAACGCAAAAGACGCGGGTGATGACGAAGCTATGTACTACGATGCGGACTACATTACTGCACTAGAGCACGGCCTACCGCCAACAGCGGGTCAAGGTATTGGTATCGATCGTCTAGCGATGCTATTTACTAACACCCACACAATCCGTGACGTGATCTTGTTCCCGGCAATGCGCCCACAAGCGTAATTTTCGCTTATGGGGTGTTTACTGCCCGTGTAATTTAAAAGCCACCTTCGGGTGGCTTTTTCGGTTTTTAGCGTCAAAACCTAGCTCGTACCGCACTCTTGATTCGAAAAATGATTATTTATGACATAGTCTTACCATTGAGACAAAAAATCTAAGATAGTCTCATTACTATACGTATCGGATCTGAATACGATCTTGCGGCAACGTTGTACCCGTATGATTCGTTTAACTCGTGTTAGCCTGATTGAAAAAAATAAAAACAGAATAAGGAAGAAGGATGGGAACTCAATTTAAGATGGATTCCTTACCAGGTTCTCTTATCGTCGTTGGTGGTGCGTACGAACCCTGGTTATCAGTGTTAGAACAAGTGGGTTGGCAATGTACCCAGTGTGCAGATTTACGAAAAGCCGATGCCTTAATTACTGATATTGGCCCCTGCATTGGCATTGTGGATCTTAGTCATGATGAGTTTAGCCTTAATGGTATCGCTAACCTCGTGAGCAACAACAAGCAAGTTCGATGGCTTGCTTTTATCCGTGAATCGCAATTGAGCTCAGATACAATCTGCCAATTTATCGTTAACTTCTGTATCGACTTTTTCACGGCACCAATCCCTGATGCTCAGCTATTGAGTACCATTGGTCATCAACTGGGTATGCTCAAACTTGAGCAGAAAGTATGGCCAAACTACGGTATTAACAACAATATGGGCCTACTCGGTGATTCTGTGGCGGTGAAACGCTTGAGAGACCAAGTCAAGCGAATTGGCCCCACAGATGTCAGTATTTTGATTTACGGTGAGAGTGGGACAGGAAAAGAGACAATTGCACGTTCCATTCATCAAAATTCATCGCGAGCTCAGAAACCATTTTTAACTGTGAATTGCCGTGCTCTATCTGAAATGAGGATAGAGACTGAGATGTTTGGTATTTCAGCCCCAGCAACGGCAGCGCCTTGTATGTTGGAAGAAGCCGATGGCGGAACCCTCTTACTCAACGATGTCCTAGCGATGCCTCGTAATCAACAATTGAACCTTTTACGCTTTTTACAAGAAGGGAAAATTGAAACCACGAAGGGAGCTAAGTCGGTTGATGTTCGCATTTTGGCTGCTAACTCTTCTGATATTGAAAAGGCATTGATCGAGGGCGACTTCAATGAAGAGCTTTATCATTACATCAATGTTCTGCGTATTCATGTTCCTAGCTTAAAAGAACGTGTGAGTGATATTTCAGTGCTAGCGAATCATTTTCTGCGTGAGTACTCAAAAGAGTTTAATGCGCAAGCGAAGAGCTTCTCAGACGATGCTATCCGCTCGATGAGTCGCTACCATTGGCCTGGCAACGTTCGTGAATTGATGAATCAGATTAAGCGTGTTGTGTTGATGTCTGATGCTGTCATCATTGAGGATCATCAACTGGATTTACCAAAACAGAATGATGAACGCCGCAGTCTGAAAAGTATACGTGAACGTTCAGAGCGAGATGCTTTACTCATTGTGTTGGAATCTTATGGTGGTCAAGTGTCTTTGGCCGCTAAGGAGCTTGGAGTTTCACGCGCAACTATGTACCGCTTACTCAATAAACATGGTCTTATATCTGAGGGCGTTGTTTAGAACGTTCTATTCATTGACTCTATCCGGTGAGTGAAAATTCAAGGGCCACGTATCATACGTGGCTTTTTTGTTTCTGAAGGATAGTCCGCTGTTCTATAGAGAGAGCCCTAAGATAGATATGCTGTGATTTTATATAATCATAGTGAATATGTTATATGTAAATGAATATGCAACTGATATTTCAGGCGAATGCATTGTTTTAAAAATGTTAACCAATTATCGGTTGAATAATATACTCACTTGGTTAGACTTTAACCGTGAAAGCAACGATTTAACAAAGACTTGTCTGCTTTTACGACCCCATTTCTTTTTGGATTTTTTAGTTAGCTTGGAGGCGCAAATGAAACATTTCGATTTTATACAGCATATTTGCGCGTCGTTTGATCCGTGTACTGACATGGTGACTGATATGTCACACACATCAGCCATGGCCGATCGAAACACCCAAGATAAACCTAACTAATAGATCCGTACCCTTATTTGGCTGCGGAAAAATAGCAGCTAAGTGAGAAGCCCTCATACTATCTAGAACGCTATTTTTCCTCAGTTTATTCCACAACTGGAGAGTTATTATGCGTCACTCAGTATATTTAAAACTAGCAACAGTTCTTATCCGTGCAGACCTTCGTCGTGAAGAGCGTGAATGGCAACGAAAAGTTCGTCGTAGTTCATATGATCTACCATGGAACAACACCCATTTATTGAGAGATATTGGCCTTGAAGCCGATGGTCGACCAATTGGTTTTTCTGAGCCTGAAGTTGTCACGATTGAGCGCCGAGTTCGTCATCTTCGTCGAGTCTTAAGCGCGCGAATACCGACGTAATCTTGTGGGGTGATAGCGCCTTTCACCCCACAAGATAAACATCAGCGATAGTTATGGCGTCGAAAATGCAAATTTTTGAACTAGAACTGGCCAAAAAAAGAGAAGCTCTTGCTTCTCTTTTTTTGCTTTTTTAAGTCGTTATCTAGTAAAGG
>NZ_JBFRVX010000331.1:0-19354 GCF_041475345.1 Vibrio sp. 10N.222.48.A3
GTAGAGATGCTAGGATACGTGCATCTGAAGTTACTTTACCGTCTTTTACTGGTACGTTTAGGTCAGCACGGATGAATACGCGTTTACCTGCAAGTTCCAGGTCAGTCATCTTGATCACAGACATGATTTGTCCTCTCAAATTTAAATAAAAATAAAGTTTTGGAAACTCAGCAACCCTGCTAAGCCTATAAATTATTCAACTGGTAATGCTTTAACTGCTAATAATATGTGGACACTTAGTATTTATTTCAAGCTAAAAAATAAATAATCCACACATTTGCTTCTAGGTCTTACTTCTTGCCTTCTGAAGCTTGCATTGCAAGAACCGTATCCAGCATTCGGTTCGCAAAGCCCCATTCATTGTCACACCACACCAGCATTTTCACTAAGGTGCCATTGCTCACTCGAGTTTGTGAACCATCAACGATTGCGCTATGGGGATCGTGATTAAAGTCGATGGAAACGAGCGGCGCTTCAGTATAGTCAACTATATTGTGTAATGTACACTGGGAAGCATTAACAATGGTTTGATTTACGTCATTAACTTTCACATTTGTATTAATTGTGACACTTAAATCCATCGCAGTGACGTTTACCGTCGGCACACGCACAGATATCGCTTCGAACTTGTTAGAAAATTTCGGGAAGATTCTTTCAATACCTTTATGCAATTTAGTGTCGACAGGAATGATTGATTGGCTTGCTGCTCGAGTACGACGCAAGTCGCTATGGTATGCATCAATAACTTGCTGATCATTCATTGAAGAGTGAATGGTCGTAATGGTACCTGACTCAATACCAAAGGCATCATCAAGTACTTTAATGATAGGGACAATACAGTTAGTGGTGCATGAACCATTGGAAACGATTCGGTGGTCAGCTTCGATAGTATCGTGATTTACACCATAGATGATGGTGTTATCAAGGTCGTTAGCACCAGGGTGTGAAAACAGTACCTTTTTAGCTCCAGCAGCGATGTGCGCTAGGCCATCATCTCGGCAACCGTAAACACCGGTACAATCGAGAACAATATCGACTTCAAGATCACGCCAAGGCAACAGTTCAATATCAGCCAGGTGTAAGATACGAATGGTATCAAACTCGCCTTTATCTTCAGCACCAATGCCATGATGAACATAAATGTGCTCTTGATCATTAGAGATTTTCTTGCCGAAGCGGCCGTGACTGGTGTCGTACTGCAATAGGTGAGCCATAGCGTCAGGTTGAGCAAGCTCATTGACCGCTACTACTTTGATTTGTTGGCTTTTGCCACTTTCATAGACAGCGCGCAATACATTGCGCCCTATTCGTCCAAATCCATTTATCGCGACTTTTAGCATAGTTCCGTACATCTAACCAAAATTTCGTGCAACAGATGATAACTGAATCCTATTCAAAGCGCATTAATTGAGTGGTATAACTCGACAAAAACAATCCATTAACATGGCATATCAGCCATTTCAATGTAATCATAAAAAATGAGTTTTACCTAATCCTACGGCTATTTCTAACCTAGTTTTCTCAACCAAAGGAAAAGGTTATGTCTGGATTCCCAGCGACTCATTTTTGTAAAACGTGCAATAAAGAAACGCCACATAGTGAAGTTCTTGTTCGCCAAACAAGCAGCTATGATACCGACAAAACTTTGTTAGGAAGAATAAAGCTGTTTGCTAATTCAATTATCAATGGTGGTCATTACTACAACATGGATCGTTACGTTGAATGTAAGGTCTGTGGGACTAGAGAACTTGATAATTGGGGAAATGAATTCGAGTAACTCATGTTTCTGAAAGCCAAATAAAAAACCGAGCCAGTGGCTCGGTTTTTTTCTATTCGCGTTACAACGAATGATTAAGCAAGAAGCTCTTTTGCAGTGTTTACTACGTTTTCAGTAGTGAAACCGAACATCTTGAATAACTCGCCTGCTGGTGCAGATTCGCCAAACGTTGTCATGCCGATGATCTTGCCACCGAAGCCAACGTATTTGTACCAGAAGTCAGCGATACCAGCTTCTACTGCGATACGTGCTGTAACGTCAGATGGAAGTACAGACTCGCGGTATTCTGCGTCTTGCTTGTCGAATGCGTCAGTAGCAGGCATAGATACTACGCGTACTTTCTTGCCTTCAGTTGTTAGTTCAGCAGCAGCGCTAACCGCTAGCTCAACTTCAGAACCAGTTGCGATAAGGATAAGCTCTGGTTTGCCTTCACAATCTTTCAGGATGTAACCACCCTTAGCGATGTTTGCCACTTGCTCTGCGTCACGGTCTTGCTGTGCAAGGTTCTGACGAGAGAAGATAAGTGCAGAAGGACCATCTTTGCGTTCGATTGCTAGTTTCCAAGCAACAGCAGACTCAACTTGGTCACATGGGCGCCATGTGCTCATGTTTGGAGTCAGACGTAGAGAAGCGATCTGCTCAACCGGTTGGTGAGTAGGACCATCTTCGCCAAGACCGATAGAGTCATGCGTGTAAACTTGAATGTTCTGAACTTTCATCAGAGCAGCCATACGCATTGCGTTACGTGCGTATTCCATGAACATTAGGAACGTTGCGCCGTATGGTACGAAACCACCGTGCAGAGCGATACCGTTCATGATTGCAGTCATACCGAATTCACGTACACCGTAGTGGATGTAGTTACCTGAGAAGTCGTTCGCTTCAAGCGACTTAGAACCAGACCACATAGTCAGGTTAGAAGGCGCAAGGTCAGCAGAGCCGCCCATGAATTCAGGTAGCATAGCACCGAATGCTTCTAGAGCATTTTGAGATGCTTTACGTGATGCGATGTTTGCTGGGTTAGCTTGAAGATCAGCGATGATTGCCGATGCTTTCTCTTCCCACTCAGCTGGAAGATCGCCATTAGTACGACGTTTGAATTCAGCTGCTAGCTCAGGGTGAGCCGCTGCGTATGCGTCAAACTTAGCATTCCACGCTGCTTCTTTCGCTGCGCCTGCTTCTTTCGCATTCCACTCAGCTGCGATATCAGCTGGAATTTCAAAAGGACCGTGTTCCCAGCCCAGTGCCGCTTTAGTTGCTGTGATTTCATCAGCACCTAGTGGAGCACCGTGACAGTCGTGCGTACCCGCTTTATTTGGTGAACCAAAACCGATAATAGTCTTAGTACAGATAAGTGTAGGACGAGGATCCGCTTTAGCTGCTTCGATAGCCGCGTTGATAGCGTCAGCATCGTGACCATCAACGGCTGGGATTACGTGCCAGCCGTAAGCTTCGAAACGCTTAGGTGTATCGTCAGAGAACCAACCTTCAACTTCGCCATCGATAGAGATGCCGTTGTCATCCCAGAAAGCAACCAGCTTACCAAGACCTAGCGTACCCGCTAGAGAACATGCTTCGTGAGAAATACCTTCCATCAGACAGCCATCACCCATGAATGCATAAGTGTAGTGGTCTACGATGTCGTGGCCTTCTTTGTTGAACTGTGCAGCTAGCGCTTTCTCAGCCATAGCCATACCAACAGCGTTAGTAATGCCTTGACCTAGAGGACCAGTCGTTGTCTCGATACCAGGAGCGTAGCCGTACTCTGGGTGACCTGGAGTCTTAGAGTGCAGTTGACGGAAGTTTTTTAGGTCTTCAATTGAAAGCTCGTAACCTGCTAAGTGAAGCAGAGAGTAAATCAGCATAGAACCATGACCGTTAGACAGGATAAAACGGTCACGGTCAGCCCACTCTGGGTTTGCTGGGTTATGGTTCAAGTGGCCACGCCAAAGAACTTCAGCGATGTCAGCCATACCCATAGGTGCGCCTGGGTGGCCTGAGTTTGCTTGTTGAACACCGTCCATGCTAAGTGCGCGGATTGCATTGGCTAGATCTTTACGAGAAGGCATGTCTGCTCCTGGATACATAAGCGATTTAAAAAAGAGATAGATGCTAAAGTTTTCATTTTTATTAGCGCGGGTATTCTCTCAAACGACTATAGCGACTGCAAACGTTTTACTGGTACTTTAACGGTCATTTTCCGCAATTTTCGATCATTTACACCACTTAACAATGGCTTCCCCCTACCAACACGCAAACGTTTAGTTATGACATATCCTAAAAAAGAGCTTGTAATTCGACCGTTGGAATTTAAAATAGCCGTCTAGATGTAGAAACACCTACAAAATATACTGTATTGAATGGCGGCGCTTTCTTGATTGCGACGGCATAAATTATTTGCATTTAACTATTTGCAACTAAAAACTAAACATTTAGCTTAAAATCCTCGAAAATCACCCTTTCTCGTCACTTCCGTTTATAACTCATTTTTATGCTATTCATTTATTGATAAAAATCAGTAATAAAATATCTTTACGGTAATACGGCGTACTGCTACTCTCTTCCAAATTTCTAATAGAGTGAAGTACCGTAAATGGGTGTTAGCAATATTTCAATCAAGAACAAATTAACATTGATGTTTGTTGTCATTATTTTCGCAATGACTATGATTCAGACTTATGTAACAGGTAAGCAACTTCTTAACGAAACCTATCGTTCCATTCAGCAATATTCAAATACACTAACTGATACAACGGTATCGGGTATAGAAAAATGGATTGAAGGCCGAATTAACGTTGTAAATGCAGCGAAAAATTCATTTACTTTTACCGATGACCCAACCAGCTATTTAACTCAAAGTACGAGTGCTGGTAAGTTCCAAATTGCCTACGCAGGGCTTTCTGACGGTCGCTTTCTTCTAGGTGGTGATTTGCCAGTACCGCAAGATTACGACCCACGTACTCGAGATTGGTACAAAGCGCCTATGGCGGCAGGTCAAACAGTCGTCACTGAACCCTATGTTGATGTGGCTACGAATGACCTAGTGGTAACAATTGCAAGCCCATTCAATACCAACGGGTTCTCTGGCGTTATTGGTGCAGACCTGAACTTAAACACCCTCATCAATGATATTGTAAGTATTGAGCAACCTGGTGTTTACGCTTTTCTTGTCGATGGTAAAGGTAATATTGTTGCCCATAGAGACCGTGGCCTAACGCTAAAGCCTGTTTCTAATATTTCAAACAACCTTTCTGCTCAGAAAATCAAATCACTTGCGCAAAATCCAGAATTTGAAGAGTTAACCATTAAAGGTACCGACTCCCTTCTTTCTGCTCAGAAAGTTCCTCATACAGACTGGTACTTCACTGTTGTTATAGATAAAGATCACTCTTTTGCTTCTTACTATTCATTAGTTCGTCAGTCGGTAATATTTGGTCTAATACAACTTGCTGTAATCGCATTTGTTGCGATGTTTATCATCAAGAAAGCACTGTCGCCATTAACGACACTAAGCTCGGCAATGGAAGCATTGTCCAAAGGTGACGGCGACTTAACACAGCGTATGACTGTTCATAGTAAAGACGAGATTGGCACCCTAGCGCATCACGTCAACGCGTTCATAGCAAAACTTCAAGAGATAGTGCGTGATATTGCGGGCTCTTCGAACCAGCTTAATCAGCAATCTGAAATTAGTACCAATGTCGCTCGTCAAACAAGTGAAGGTCTATCAGTCCAACTTCACGAAATTTCTCAGATTGCTACAGCCGTACATGAAATGTCGGCAACAGCAGAAGAAGTAGCAAACAACGCGCAAATGACGGCTGATTCAGCGATCAGTTCAACAGAGAATTGTGAACAAGGTAAGCAAGTCATCATTCGTAACCAAGATTCCATCACTAGTCTTGCTCAACAAGTTGAGAACGCTTCAGGAATCATTCAAGAAGTTGAGAAGAATGCGTTAGACATCAACACTATTCTATCAACCATTTCTGATATTGCAGAACAAACTAACCTATTGGCCTTAAACGCAGCGATTGAAGCAGCACGTGCGGGTGAACAAGGTCGCGGTTTTGCGGTTGTGGCAGATGAAGTTCGTGTTCTTTCTCAACGTACTCACAGTTCTACAGACGAGATACGCGAAATGATCGAGACTCTTCAGAAAAACAGCGTCAGTGCGGTTGAATCAATGCAACGTAGCCAAGATTTGGCGCAATCAAGTGTCGATGATGCAAACAATGCGACTATTGCACTGGAAGAGATCGCGACATCGATTCAACAGATCTCGGAGATGGCTTCACATATCTCGAATGCTGCTTCTGAGCAAAGATCGGTTACCGGTGAAGTCAGTAAGAATATTCAGTTGGTTAATGATGTATCAGAAAACATGTCTACTGAGGCTGATAACTCTCGTCACTTGTCTGAAGAGTTGCGCGGTATTGCTCAACAGTTGAATACTCAAGTTCAATTGTTTAAATACTAGACGTACGGATAATTCGTTCTCGTTCTCGTTCTCGTTCTTGGGCGCGGTTAAACAATTTTTTTAACCGCGTTTAAAATTAGAACCAACATCAGAACGACAAAAAGCCCCCGACCACTATTGTGTTCGGGGGCTTTTTTATTCTTATTACTTTCTTATTATAGTCAGCAAATAAACAGTTAGCTGTTAGCCGTTTACCTAATTACTAATGCAACTATAGGTCAACCAATACGGTTATAGACCAACTAAGACTGTTATAAGCTAACCATCAGCATCTTTTTCTGATGATCCAAGTACTCTTCATAAGTACCTTGGAAGCTCACTAATTGTTGGTCTTTTACATCAATGATGTGTGTTGCTAGCGAAGAAACGAACTCACGGTCATGGCTTACAAAGATAAGCGTCCCCGTGTAAACCTTCAATGCGTCGTTCAGGGCTTGGATTGCTTCCATGTCCATGTGGTTCGTTGGTTCGTCCATCACAAGCACGTTGATGTCTTGCATCATTAGCTTGCCGAATAACAGACGGTTCTTCTCTCCACCAGAACAGTTACGCGCTTTCTTGTTCGCATCATCAGCAGTAAACAATAGACGACCTAGAATACCACGTACCATAAGGTCATCGTGCTTCACTGTACGCCATTGTGAGATCCAATCGAAGATACTCAGATCGTTATCAAAGTCAGACGTGCTATCTTGTGGGCAGTAGCCTACTGATGCGTTTTCAGACCATTTAACGATACCTTCGTTTTGTTCTAGCTCTTGAACTAGGCATTTCAATAGTGTTGTTTTACCCACACCGTTCTCACCGATAACGGCAAGACGAGTACCCGCTTCAAGTAGCAAGTTACCACCAGCAAACAGTGTTTCGCCATCGAAGCCGTGACCAAGCTCTTTAAGTTCAAGTGCTTGACGGTGCAGTTTCTTACCTTCACCAAAATCAATAGATGGGCTCATACGGCTCGATGATTTCACTTCATCAAGCGTGATTTTGTCCATTTTCTTAGCACGTGAACTTGCTTGCTTTGCTTTAGATGCGTTAGCACCAAAACGGTTTACGAAATCTTGAAGCTCGCTGATCTCAGCCGCTTTCTTAGCATTGCTCGCTAGAAGTTGATCTCGAATCAAACCCGACGCTTCTAAGAAGTACTCGTAGTTACCCGGGTAAACACGTAGCTCGCCGTAGTCGATATCTGCCATATGTGTACATACAGAGTTAAGGAAGTGTCTATCGTGCGAAATGATGATCATTGTACATTTACGCTGGTTTAGCTCTTCAGCAAGCCAGTTAATCGTGTGAATGTCCAAGTTGTTGGTTGGTTCATCAAGAAGCAGGATATCTGGGTTTGCAAACAGTGCCTGTGCCAATAGCACGCGCAATTTCCAACCCGGAGCAACTTGTTGCATTAGGCCGAAATGAAACTCTTCTTCGATACCCGCTTGAATTAGGATATCACCAGCACGGCTTTCTGCTGTGTAGCCATCCATTTCCGCGAATTCACTTTCAAGCTCAGCGACTTTCATACCATCGTCTTCGCTCATTTCTGGCAAAGAGTAAATACGGTCACGTTCTTGTTTTACTTCCCACAGTTTTTTGTCACCCATGATTACTACATCGATAACGCTGTACTGTTCAAAAGCGAACTGATCTTGGCTTAGCACACCCAGTTTTTCTCCAGGAGTGATCGAAACGTTGCCCGAGCTTGGCGTCAATGCGCCACTTAGGATTTTCATGAACGTTGATTTTCCGCAACCATTGGCGCCGATCAAACCATAACGGTTTCCGTTACCAAATTTAGCAGAGATGTTTTCAAACAGCGGCTCTGCGCCAAATTGCATTGTGATGTTCGCGGTAGATATCAAAGAACTAATTCCTAAGCGTGTACTGACAGATAATTATTTGGCTATTTCAATTAGCCAAAATAAGAAGTACGAAAGTATGGATTAAACATAAAACGAAGCGCGGATTATATAGAGATCAGGATCACATTGTCGAGGTTAAACAGTGAACGAATGAAGAACAACGCACAATAAAGTGTATTTCGTCGTTTATTACATCATAAAAAGAAAAAATCCCCACTAATTCCATTAGTAGGGATTTCATTTCTCATCAATAAAAGCATCAGACTCTAATTCGAATAAATACCGATTGACGCTATTTAGTTACTTTTTTCTGAACGTATTTTTGACCAACATCGACAACGGCAACATCTCTAAAGAAGCTTCTCCCCAACAGAATTGGGAAAGAAAGATGCGTTCGATCTGCTAGCGTAAATTCAGTCTTATCTTTTAGATCGCCGATTTGAATTGAAGCGACAACAACAGCACGTCGTTGTGTACCTTCCGCGCTCGACTGCTTGATCTTAACCCAACGCTCTACCGGCAAGCTGATCTCTTCAGTTGTGATGCCGTCATGTTCAATTTTGAACTTAACCCAATCTTTACCGTCACGTTCGAAGTCAACAATATCAACGGCACTGATTGATGATGTTGTTGCACCTGTATCAACTCGTGCTTTAAACGCTTCTTTAAGACCAGGAACAAACACCCACTCCTCTTCGCCAAGAATCAGTTTGCCATCACTTGTCTTGGTTGGTTTTGCAGTCGGTTTTTGTTCAGGCTTTGGTTTCGCTTCTGGTTCCGTTGGTTTTACTTCTTCAGGCTTCTCTGTAGGTTCCGTTACTTTTTCGCCTTCCGTTGCGTCAGTCTTAGAAGAGTCATCGACAACAGGTTGTTCTACTTGAGGCTTTTGCTCTGGCTCGACAGGAACTTCAGTAGTTGTCGAACAAGCAAACAGGCCACCACTTAGCATTAAAACTACAATCGCTTTCCAATTATACATTCAGTCACCTTCTATTTTGAAACGTTGGCTATCGCTTTAGCCACATAAGGAATATGGGATTCAGAAAGGCCTGCGATATTGATGCGTCCATCACCAACACCATAGACTCCATATTCTTCACGTAGTTGATTCATTTGAGTTTCTTTAAAGCCTAGTACACTAAACATGCCTTTATGGCTTTCGATGAAGTCAAATTGTGACGTGTTGTAAGTATTTCGCAATTCATTACATAAACTTTGGCGCAGATTTAACAAACGTTGCTGCATTTCACTCAACTCTTGTTTCCAAATCGCCGTTAGTTCTTGATTCTGAAGAATTGTTTTAACCAACGCGGCACCATGATCTGGCGGCATTGTGTAAGTTGAACGAGCCAGCGTCAGTAGCTTACCTTTAGCATTGCCTACGTGTTCGCTGTTCTTACCGATAACGATCGCGGCACCCGTTCTTTCACGGTACAAACCGAAGTTTTTCGAACATGACGTCGTAATCAACATCTCTTCTACGTTGTTCGCCATATGTTGAAGACCTTTTGCGTCTTCTTCTAGGCCATCACCAAAGCCTTGGTAGGCAATATCAACAAACGGTAAGAAACCATTCTTTTGCGATAACTTAGTAATTTCCTGCCACGCTTCAAAATCAATGTCAGCACCCGTTGGGTTATGACAGCAACCGTGAAGAAGTACCACGTCTGATGGACCCGCTTTTGAAAGGTCGGCCAACATTTTAGCCGTATCAACTTGCTTCGTTTCAGGACTGAAGTAATTGTAGTATCGAACTTTTAAGCCCGCCGCTTCCATCACCGGTTTATGGTTAACGTAGCTTGGGTTTGAAATCCAAACCGTTGTGTCTGGTTGAGAGACTTTCATCAAGTCACCCAACATGCGAAGTGCACCACTTGCACCTGGTGTTTGAATCGCAGCAACGCGACCTATTGCAGAAGTCCCTTTAAGCAACAGATCAACCATGCTCTGGTTAAACTCTTCACAGCCTGCTAGGCCAACATAAGCTTTGGTTTTCTGTGTTTCAACAACGATATCTTGAGCCTTAGAGACGGCTTTCATGATCGGTGTTTCACCTTGGTCGTTTTTGTAAACGCCAATGCCTAAGTCGACTTTATCAGTGCGAGTATCGCCGCGGTAAGCGACAGACAGAGATAGAATTGGATCTAAAGTTGGTTTTGGTAGATGTGAAAACATGAAAGTCACAACCCTTTGAAATTCAAGTATGAGTTTCACGTTAACATTATCGTAGACAAATCAGAAACATTTTTTAATAGAAGCGCTTAGTTACCATTAGTAATTAGAAGTAATCAGAGATTGGTCATTTCAAACGGATAAATAGTGCAAATTTCAAACACCTAATAACCAATTGCACAATTCAAAGCGCTGTATTTCTATGTATCTTATGCTTCTATGTGTCTTATGTTTGCATGCGCCTATAAAGATCGCTATTGGGCACTTTGTTTGAATTGTCTTGGTGTCATTCCTGACCACGCCTTAAACCGAGTGCTAAAGTTAGCGGGATTTGGATATCCGACTATCTCACCAATGTGTTGAATCGACCAATCACTCGATCTAAGTAGCCGTGCAGCGTATTCCATTCTCATACGCATGATATGAGTCATAGGGCTGTGCGAGTAATAGCGCTGACACAAACGATGGAAGTGTGGCTCTGAGCACGGGAATAAGCTCGCGAGTTCATGAACGTTCCATTCTTTATGGAGCTGCTTTTGTACATTATCGAAAACGCGTCTTAAGCGGATCAAATTGCGCGACTGTTGCTGAGGCACTGGCGCATTAATCATGAACTCTATTTGGGCTACACTGTGAATCGCAATCGCTCCACCCAAATCGATGGGTAAGGCAATACTTCTCAACAACGTATGAATGCACGACGAGACGACTTCTGCCGCCGGAGACAGCGTATAACTCACTTCATCACTGACGACATTTTCCCATTGTTTATTAGGCGATAGAAAGATCCATGCGATCTGCCATGTTTCTTCTTCAATACCAAAACCGTTCTCAACGCCTGCAGGAACAGTAATGCAAGAGCCTGGTTCTAGAATGTAGCGACACCCTTCGCTTTCGAGCCATCCCTTACCTCTCACGGTATACAGCAACATGTGTTTTTGTTGGTTCTTACGATACACCGAAAAGAAGTCTCGACACGACGCCGTGCCACATTGAACGATACCGAGCTCTTCAAATGCCAAAACATGGCTTTGATCGACAAACTCTTGGTGCGTCTTTTCAGAGATCTCATACCTTTCTTGTTTATCACTCATATCACTGCTAACTCATTCTATTGGCCAACTTATCAAAGTGGATAGTTTGGCAAAAGTTTGTGATGAGTCTGAAGAATACAGCGAAAACAAATGCCGATAAACTTCTCGCATAATCACTACCGGGGAAATGCGATGCTCTCGACATATCGTCATTTGGACAAAGAGTTTTGGCAAAAACTATTACACATTGGTTTACCTGTCTCACTGCAAACCATGTTGTTTTCATTACTAGGCGTGGTCGATATTTTTATGGTCAACCAGCTTGGTGATTCTGCAACCGCCGCTGTTGGTGTTGGCAACCGTATCTTCTTCTTCAACTTGATCATGGTATCGGGGATTAGCGGAGCTGTGAGCGTGCTAGCTTCGCAATATTTTGGTGCCGGTGATTTCAACGGAATTCGACGTACACTAGCGCAATCATGGGCACTTTCGATCTTTGCCATCATTCCCTTTGTGTTCATCTATACATTGGCTCCTGAATCAGTCGTGTCTGTGGTGGCCTCAGACCCTGATTACGTCCGCTTGGCAACGGATTACCTTTGGATAACAGGAGCCAGCCTTATTGGTACCGCTGTAGTTGTGCCGCTAGAGAGTGCACTTCGCTCTGTGGGCGAAGCCAAGCTCCCCACCAAAATCAGTATCTGGGCAATCATCGTCAATGCAATTCTCAATGCCCTATTGATCTTCGGCTTGTTTGGGTTTCCAGAACTGGGTGTGGTTGGTGCGGCTATTGGCACCACAGTATCTCGATTCTTTCAAACCATTGCATTGCTTGTTATGGCAAGAAAACATTACCCGCACCTATTCCCGACGTTAAGCAATTGGCGAGATGCGTTATTACCGAAGCATAGAAAGAAGTACTTTACGGTGGCTATACCTATGTTGGTTCACGACACTGCGTGGGCGGGCGGGATTCTTATTTACAACGTTATTGTTGGCCAAATGGGGGTTGGAGAACTTGCGATCATTTCCTTGCTATCGCCTGTCGAAAGCATTTTGATCTCTGCTTTTTTGGGTTTTGCGGTTGCGGCTTCCATCATTCTAGGTAACGAGATCGGTGCGAAGAACTATCAACGTGTCGAGAATACAGCTTGGGGCTATGTGTTAGTGAGTTGTGGGCTTGCTGCTTTACTAGCGTTAATGTGCTTTATCGCCAAACCCGCGATCGTATACATGATCGGTCTTACTCACTTAGAGCTCAAAGATACGGCCGTTAACGTTACCTTAGTAATGGCACTCGGTATGGTACTAAGAGTCTTCAATATGGTTGGTATAGGCGGAGTGCTAAAAAGTGGTGGAGACATCAACTACAGCATCTTCATCGACATATTCGGCCAGTGGGCCATTGGTATTCCCCTCGCCTACTTTACTGCTCTGGTGTTGGGGTGGCCGCTAGAATGGGTTTTGATGATTGTGCTGCTGGAAGAGCTAGCGAAGATAGCTTTAACTAGCCAGCGGATTCACTCTAAGAAATGGATCAACAACTTAATAGAAGAGCCAGATCAGGTCGTTGCTTGAATGGTAGTTTAAGCGAATAAACGAAAAGAACTCACACCCAAGGGCCGATTGGTTGCATTGCGCTAACCATGACGCCCTTTTTCGTTTTACGAGTGTGCTAAGCCACGACAACTGTTATATGTCAGTAAATCGATGAATGATTTGGTTTGAACTACCACGCCAATCCAACATTGGATCCGCTTTATCTTGTTCAAAGCGACCATCAATCAAAGTATCGACGTATTCAAGCACTTGCTTCTGATTTTCATCGAGTTCGTCGAGCTCGTAACCCGTCCACACCCAGATGTCTTTACCTTCACACTCTGCTTTTACACGCTGAACAAGCTGAAGCACTTCAGATACGTTTGCAGGATGCAGAGGATCACCACCAGAAAGCGACAAGCCACGACGCTTGATTCGCGGATCGTTCAGATCAGCGATAATGTGGTCTTGCAGTTCTTGAGTGAACAAGTGCCCTGAGTCCAAACTTTGCGTCGATTGGTTATAACACCCGCGACACTGGTGCACACAGCCCGACACAAACAAAGTGCAGCGTGTTCCTGGGCCGTTTACAACGTCGATTGGGTGATATTGATGGTAGTTCATAAGGCAGTATTGAAAACTCGTTATTGCTTAATAGTTTGAAGCGAAATGCTGTAAGATCTTAAATAAAAGAATTGGTATCGACATAGCGCCGATACCAATCTTGTTTCTTGAAACGTAGCTCTTCTTAGTAAGATAGCTAATGATCTTAGAGCTTACTAAAGGTGCTTCACGCGGCGTTTAACTTCTTCTTGCTTACCGAAGTTAAATGGTCGTGCATCTGGGCTACCAAGGTAACCACAAACGCGGCGCGTTACCGACACTTTGGTTGAGTCATGGTTACCACACTTAGGACACGTAAAGCCTTTACTTGTACAGTCGAACTCACCATTGTAGCCACATTCGTAGCACTCATCAATTGGCGTGTTGGTGCCGTAGTAAGGAACACGTGTGTAGCTGTAGTCCCATACGTTTTCTAGCGCTTCGATGTTCTTCTGCATGTTCGGGAATTCGCCGTAACAGATGAAACCACCGCTAGAGATTTCTGGATAAGGCATCTCGAAATCGATCTTGTCGTATGGGTTCACTTTCTTCTGTACGTCTAAGTGGAAGCTGTTTGTGTAGTAGCCACGGTCAGTTACACCATCAATTACACCAAACTCTTTGGTATCGATGCTGCAGAAACGGCTGCATAGGTTTTCACTTGGTGTGCCGTATAAGCTGAACGCGTAACCTGTCTCTTTTGTCCAAGATTCCACTTCACGCTTCATGTACTCCACCAGCTCAAGCGCTTTAGCACGCATTTCGCCATCGTCATACAGGTGAACGTCTGTGCCGTAAAGTGCTGTCATCGCTTCATGGATGCCAATGTAACCAAGAGAAACAGATGCACGGCCATTCTTGAAGATATCGGCAATAGAATCGTCTGCTTTCAAACGAACGCCACAAGCGCCTTCCATGTATAGGATTGGCGCAACACGCGCTTTCACGTTTTCTAGACGAGAAATACGAGTTTCTAGAGCGCGACGAGCTAGCTTCAATTTTTCATCAAGCAGTTCGTAGAACTTAGCCATATCTTGTTTTGCGTTAATAGCAATACGTGGCAAGTTCAAGCTAACAACACCTAAGTTGTTACGGCCTTCATGAATCAACTCACCGTTTTCTTCGTAAGTATTCAAGAAGCTACGGCAGCCCATAGGCGTTTTAAATGACCCTGTCACTTCTACCACTTTGTCGTAGTTAAGAATGTCTGGGTACATACGCTTAGATGCACACTCAAGCGCTAATTGCTTGATATCGTAGTTTGGATCTTGCTTCTGGTGGTTCAAACCATCTTTGATTGCAAAGACCAGTTTAGGGAACACGGCTGTTTTGCGGTTCTTACCCAAACCTGCGATGCGGTTTTTCAAGATAGATTGCTGGATAAGTTTTGAACCCCAGCTTTCACCAAGACCGAAACCAAACGTGACGAATGGTGTTTGTCCGTTAGCCGTGTGTAGCGTGTTTACTTCGTATTCCAAAGACTGGAAAGCGTCGTAACACTCTTTCTCTGTACGAGATATAGCAAAAGCTTCTGGGCTGTGAATGTCCCATTCTTTCGCTAGTGATAGGTGTTTCTCGTAACTCGCCATTACGTACGGTTCTAGAACCTCGTCGATACGGTTAATCGTTGTACCGCCGTATATGTGGCTTGCCACTTGCGCGATGATCTGTGCAGTTACCGCTGTCGCCGTAGAGATCGATTTAGGTGTGTCGATTTCCGCGTTACCCATCTTGAAGCCATGCGTTAACATGCCTTTAAGATCGATAAGCATACAGTTAAACATTGGGAAGAACGGTGCGTAGTCTAAATCGTGATAGTGAATGTCACCACACTCGTGAGCTTGTACGATATCACGCGGCAAAATGTGAGTTTTTGCATAATGCTTAGCCACGATACCCGCTAGCAAATCACGCTGAGTTGGGATAACTTTGCCATCTTTGTTGGCATTCTCATTGATCAGATCAACATTGCTTTCTTCGATCAGACCTTCGATCTCGCGAGTTAAAGCGCTTTGCTTTTCACGTGCGATGTCACGGTCATGACGATATTCAATGTAGGCACGAGCAAGAGACTTGTATGGTCCCTGCATTAGCTCGTTCTCGACCATGGTTTGAATTTCAGAGATATGAACTTCATCGTAGTCTTCGAGCTTCAACTCAACTGCTAATGCCACATTCAGAGCATAAATAGCAATTTCCTTATCGGTTTTGTCTGATGCTGCTTCCACTGCAGCTTGGATGCGATCTCTACTGAATGGAGCTCTTGAGCCATCACGCTTGATTACGATTGATTTCACCACTTCTCCTTACTCTTGAGGTATTCACAGACTTATCCACAAACACACTATAGAGCGATTTATCGTTTAACTAACACTAGATATTGTGGCGTATTTAACGAGAACCACCAACATTGAGTATTGATTTGGATCAATAAAATAGGCACGCCGAACAAGATAAATCCAATATTATTACGTGAGATCTCAAGTCGAAAAGAAACAATGTAACAATAAAAAAACTGCTAAAAAGAGTTGAATTTTCGGTAAGTGTTGTAGGATAACGGCTCAACTATATTGCACACCAAAATTAGGGATATTTGGGATGAAACGACTTCAAAACTGGATAATGTTAGGCTGCTTGCTCAGTAGCCAAGCATTTGGCGAACCTTTAACCATATCCAGTTGGAATATCGAATGGTTATCAACCAATGAGGCTGTGAATAAGTTTTCTGACCAACGTGATCAAGCGGATTTCGATAAGCTCGAACAGTATTTCCAATCCTTAAATTCGGATGTGGTGGCTTTCCAAGAAGTCGATGACATCAATGCCATTCAGCGCATCGCAGGTGATCAATACAAGATATTGATGTCTGACCGAGCATTACCAGAAAACAGCAACCATCAGTTCAAAGAAGTAAACCAATACACAGGCTTCGCGGTTCGTAAAGGAATCATACTCACCGACTACGCTGACTTTCCTCTCGAATCGGGCGCTAACAGCAAGCTTAGATTTGCCAGTTATATGGTTGTGAAAACGGATACAAAACCAATTCACATGTTGTCTGTGCATTTAAAGGCGGGTTGCAGCGGCGCGTATAAATCTAACCGTGACTGTTCAAGGCTCAAAGACCAAGCGCAACAACTTAATAAATGGATACAGCAAAGAGAACGCCAAGGTCAGGATTACGCAATATTAGGCGATTTCAACCATAACCTTTCTTACTCAAGAGATTGGATGTGGAAAGACTTAACTCAAAATGCCGATGCTCAGTTGGCGACAAGAAAAACTCGAGCAGATTGTAAGGTACGCTCTAACCGCAATAACCATCGCACACACCAGTTCCGTTCTGTGATTGATCATATTGTAGTGAGCAAATCCTTAGATGCCTCTCCTGCTAAACAGAAGGTCTTTGAAACACAAGATGTGCTTGATTACAAACTTAGCGACCATTGCCCAGTTTCAACGACTATTAAATAGTAGATTTTAGATAACGGCAGATCATAGCTAACGGTAGATATAGAAAGAGGCTGACTGGCTTTTTTGCTAAAAGCGAGTCAACCTCTATGCTTGGTCAGCTCAGAACGAATAACGTCAAAGCCAATGTAATCAGCGATAAGCTTGCTACTAACAGGTTTTGTTCGTACGACCCGCCAACCACATTCCCACCAGCATGCTTAAGACGAACAGCCATACCGTTGGGTTACCTCCACTAAGGCTGGTTACTGCAGGGCCCGGGCAAAAGCCTGCAATCCCCCAGCCTAAACCAAAAGCAGTTGAACCTAAGATCAACTTTCTATCTATTAGTGGATTATTACTGCTATCTAAAGGTTCGCCATTGACGGCTTGAGCGCGCTTTTTAATGACCAAGTGATAAAACGGAGCGAAGACCAATAACGCGCCACCCATGACGAATGCCAAGCTAATGTCCCAGTCGCCAGCAATATCTAAAAACCCAAGTACTTTGTTCGGGTCAACCATGCCTGAAATGATCATACCTGAGCCAAAAAGAATACCTGCGACCAAACCGATAACGATAGTAAGTGAAGAGTTTTTCATTACGCCCCCAAACCGATCAAGTTCTTAGCCAACACAGTTACGATTGCCACACCCATGAATACACAAGTAGCGATGATTGAGCGCTTGGACAAACGAGCCATCCCCACAATGCCATGGCCGCTAGTACAGCCATTCGCCATCTTGGTACCGAAGCCCACCAATAATCCGGCTATGATAACCACTGCGAAGTTGATCTCTTCTAATTGCGGAAGTTGGTAGCCTGTTGGAATCAATAACCAGCCGCTCACGACCATTCCGACAACAAAAGCAAGTCGCCAATGTTTTTCGGTTTTTTCTGTATCCGTGTCTTTGCTTTCTTTGTTGCTAGTCCCAACTGGTAATAAACGGCTGACAATGCCACTAATACCTGCTACTCGTCCTATTCCTAACATAAGAATAATTGCCGACGCGCCTAACAACATGCCACCGAACAATGCATCCCAAGGTATTAAACTCATCACTGACCTCTCTCATAACGTCGATTAACTCATCATCCTCAATTTAAATTAGAGTTTACTAATAAATATAAATTAGTCAATGCTAATGTATTGCTAGAATGTTTCGGTTTGTAAGTCTGAAATTAATAAGCGTCCTGCATGAAAAAAGCCCCTAGGCGTTAACCTAAGGGCTTATTATTTGATTCGGTTTATTGTGTCAGTTACTTAGTCTTGTTCTTTTCAGCTATCCACTGCGACATATACTTGGTGCTCGCCATGCTGTGGTGCTTAAGCATCGAACCAAAGAAGTTATCCAGTCGATGAGATTCAAGATCGGACTCTAACGCCGTTAATCGCTCAATCAATGTGTCGCCGAGTTGATTCTGCTCGTAGTGCGCTTCAAGGATTGAATGACATTGGCTTTGTGCTTTAAGCCACTTCTCTTCATCTTTGTATAAACCGACAGCTTGTTCAACAAACTCGTCGATATCATCAGCCACTGCGCCCGGCCATTGCAATTCTCCTTGTGGTAACATGCCTTCGCTGCCGATTTCACTCGTCACGTTCGGAGTTTGTAACTTCATCGCATCAAGCAACTTGCCTTTAATGCCCGCGCCAAATCGGAGTGGTGCAACACACACACGAGCTTGCTCCATCACTTCTTGAGCGTCTTTCGCCCAACCTTTGATATGGAAACCGGTTTTAGGGTTGTGCAAAGCCGTTGCTTTCGGCGGCGGATAAGATCCATAAATATGAAGTTCGGATTCAGGTAACTGCTTGCGAATCTTCGGCCAAATCTTCTGTAACTGAAGCACAGCATCCCAGTTCGGTGCGTGTCTAAAGTTACCTATCGTCATGAAATGCTTACGTTCTTCAAAGCTTTTCGTGCTTTCAGGAAGTGTATTAAGATCAACCATGAACGGCAAATGATGAAGCAGTTTTGGATCGATATTGAACTCAGATTGAAGCAGATCCATCTCGTAGCTTGAAATGATCAACGAAAGATCACAGCGTAAGATTGCGGCAATTTCACGTTTCGCTAAGTCACTGTACAAATGCGCTTTGGTCAGTTCAGCCTCTTTCTTAACCGCTTCATGGCGCGCGTTACGTAGGAACTGTAAGTCTTCGGTATCCAGTAATTTAAAGGCATTCGGACATACTTTCTCGACACGCCAACCAAACTGCTCTTCCATCATGAAACGGTCAAACATCACGACATCGGGTTGCAGCTCTTCGATGTACAGGTCAAAGCTATCGCAATTTAACTGTATAGATTGGCTCGTGATGCCCTCTTCAGAGAGATCGATCATGTGCTCGGTTTCTTGAGCTGGCGTTGCAAATTCAACGGACCAACCTTGTCTCTTGAACAGGCGTAAAAGAGACATCATATGGCTGCCAGC
>NZ_JBFRVX010000332.1:0-15255 GCF_041475345.1 Vibrio sp. 10N.222.48.A3
GAGACAGACGCTCACCAGACTTCTTTCCATGAGGATGAAGGGGGAATGAAGATGTAATACTAGGCGCTGTACAGCAAGCACCACAATGAAGACGGCATTCCATAATTGGACCTTAAATAGAATCAAAGGAAAGAAGGTGGGCGATTCTATCCTAAAAATGAAATTAGCCAAGTGAAGTTATTTAATATGTACAAAAAAAGCACCTTATAAAAGGTGCTTCCAATTCATCAAAGACAGAATCTACTTTAAAATATCATGTGGCTTTGAAGACAAAAATTGCGGTGTCATTTCTGCTAAAGCCGCTTTATAGCGAGTCGATGACAATAAATCTCTAGCATCTTGCACTGTGAATTTAGCCTTCTGTCCTTGATCAACAATAGGCCCAAGCGCCATAATATGTTGAGCGCTTGCTTTTAGCTTAGGAGAAGTAACAGAAACTGTTTTGTTATTCCCGTCTTTAAATGATGCAATCACTTTCTTTGTATGGCCAGGATCAACTTGGTCACAGTTTGTAATTGGTGGGTGCGTCATAACGCCTGTTGATGATAAAAGTTGAACTACAGGCTTACCTTCTGCTATCGCTTTGATTTGACAATAAGTTGGGCTTTCACCTATCAAATTGTTTGTATTGTTAAACATGTACATAGTCCAGTCACCTGCACCACTACCTTGATCAGCTTTGTCGACATCAATGCGAGTCCAGCTATCTACCGCACCACTAAAGTCTTTTTTGACGACTAAATTTTGTGTGTCCGAAACGGCGTAAACTTTTTTACCTCCAATTTCGTATTGACCCACGTAATCTTGGTTAAACCAATTAAACCAACCTTTCGAATCAATATGCCTTCCACGGTAAGGGCCATCAAACTGGTGAAGACTTGAAAATTTAGTCTTCGTTATATGGACAGATTTACCGGTAGAGTCGAGATCTGTGACTTCATCTGTGATAAAAAACGGTTGTTCAGTAAAGCTAATTGATGTGTTCGGAGAAACACCTTTCGATGATGAGATATTGTAATCTCGGTAAGCGATGACATCGTAAGTATCAACATCCGTACTATTGATTTGCGCCTTACCTTTTACTACCTTAACCGCTTCACCAATCCATTTTCCACCATGTTTATTAAAGTAGCCTAAACGAACTGTTTCATCACTAGAGCTTGCATCAACCTTATAAGTTAAGGTTTGAAAATAACCTTGACTGTATGAACGGAAGAATCGCAGTTCATCGCCTTTCTTCGCTAGTGCTAATGCAGCCTTTTCATACTTGTCCGCTGCACACTGTTCTCCGTTTTCCGCACTATATGCCAGAACAGTACCATTGCTATTGATGCGGCAAACATATTGACCAGATAAGGCTTTAGAGTTAACTCGGCTGAGCAAAGCAGTCGCGTCACTACTGCTTACGGAACTGTTTGTCGAGAATTCCCCCAATACAGTATTAAAAGGAACCAGTTGAGCTTGTGAAGCTGCAGGTAATTTAGCTACAGCATAATCTAGAGCTATAAAGTCTACTTTTGCTTTTTGTAAACTTCCTGCCGCATAATTTACCAATTCACGAGCTTGAAAATAACCTTCTAGATTTGGCGACGCATAAACAGAAGTACCAAGAGTGGCAAGGATAATACCTATAGATAATTTCTTCAAAACTTGACTCCTACTACTTCGCTTTAAAATTGCTTGGAGACTCAAATCCTTTACCATCAACGGATAGGAATTTGTAGCCTTTCAATGTTTGAATATCGGCATCACTTACGCCTATGTCCGTATTCAGTTTCTGAGCGCTAGAACCACCACTAGTGGCAGCGCTACCGCCACCGCTGTCACCACCTCCGCATGCAGTGAGTAATAATGTCGTTACTACTAAAATCGCTAACTTTTTCATGAATCGCAGGCTCCAATAAGAATTAATAATATCTTCAACCAGTTTTATTTATTGAACAACACAATAGATCGCACTTTAGTCAGTTTCTGGAGCTTGTCGTTAAACAGTTATGGCATTTCGTTTAAAAATCACTGCAATCTCTGTCGGCTATTTGCTACCCAAAACACTCCCTTTCTGTCGCTTATATGCCCAAGATTTCACAAACTTGCTAAATCTAAACTATCTTGTTGATACTGGTACAGATTAATAAGGATCGTTATGAATAGGTATATTGCAGAAATGTTTGGTACGTTTTGGTTGGTGTTAGGCGGTTGTGGTAGTGCCGTCTTAGCCGCGGCTTTCCCTGATGTGGGAATTGGTCTACTCGGAGTTTCCCTCGCTTTTGGTTTAACCGTTCTCACCATGGCTTTTGCTATTGGCCATATATCCGGCTGTCATCTCAACCCTGCTGTTACTATTGGACTGTGGAGCGGTGGTCGCTTTGATGCCAAAGATGTCGCACCTTATATTATTGCCCAAGTGATTGGCGGTATTATCGCAGGTGGCGTGTTATTTGTGATTGCTTCAGGCCAAGCTGGCTTTGATGCAGCTGCCTCTGGCTTTGCTTCCAATGGTTATGGTGAACACTCACCGGGCGGTTACTCACTTACCGCTGCACTCGTTTGTGAAGTGGTCATGACCATGGTGTTCCTATTCGTGATCATGGGCGCGACAGATTCGAAAGCACCTGCTGGATTTGCTCCTATCGCAATTGGTCTCTGTTTAACCTTAATCCACCTTATCAGTATCCCTGTAACGAACACCTCTGTTAACCCCGCTCGAAGTACCGGCGTGGCTGTATTTGTTGGTGATTGGGCTGTTTCTCAGTTATGGCTATTCTGGATTGCACCGATTATTGGTGCCGTGATTGGCGCAATGATATACAAAGCGGTGAGAGGTTCAGATTAAGCTCAGAGAAGTGTTTTGGAATAGAAACCTTTGAGAACCATAAAAGAAAAAGCCGCTTGGTGATGGTTCACCAAGCGGCTTTTTAGATTTTATGACGACCGAGTAACGAGTGTGAAAGCGTGGTGCCATCCACTAGCTCGAGCTCACCACCAACAGGAACACCATGGGCGATACGGCTAGCGTTCACTTCATGGGCATTACATAGCTCAGCAATGTAATGTGCTGTCGCCTCCCCTTCTACTGTCGGGTTAGTCGCTAAAATAACTTCAGTGATATCACCACGACGTAAGCGGTAATCCAAGACATCGAGACCGATGTCACTTGGACCAATACCATCAAGTGGTGAAAGATGCCCCATAAGCACAAAGTAACGACCGGAATATTGACCCGTTGCTTCAATGGCTGCGATGTCTGCAGGGCTCTCTACTACACAAATTTGACCGTTATCCTGACGTTTAGGATTGGTACAAATGTGGCAGGTCTCTTCTTCGGTAAAAGTACGGCACTCATTACAATGACCAATTTCTGTCATTGCTTGGCTAAGAGCTTCAGCCAACTGCAGGCCGCCTTTTCTATCGCGCTGTAACAAATGAAAGGCCATACGCTGCGCCGACTTGGGGCCAACCCCAGGTAGACAACGTAAGGCCTCCATCAAATGCTCCAGCATATGACTGGTACGCATATATAACCGTTCTGATTTTCAAGTAATGGCCAGTTCAACACAAACCACTACGAGAATTAACCTTTAAGAATGAGTTACTTAGAAAGGCATCTTCATACCTGGTGGAAGTTGCATTCCGCCAGTTACGCCAGCCATTTTCTCTTTTTGAGTTTCTTCAACGCGACGAGCGGCATCGTTGAAAGCAGCAGCGATAAGATCTTCAAGCATCTCTTTATCGTCTTCCATTAGGCTTTCATCGATATCAACACGGCGAACGCTGTGGCTACCAGTGATCGTTACTTTTACAAGGCCAGCACCTGACTCACCTGTAACTTCCATATTTGCGATTTCTTCTTGAAGCTTTTGCATGCGCTCTTGCATTTGCTGGGCTTGCTTCATCATGTTGCCCATACCGCCTTTACCAAACATGTTAATACTCTCTGGTCTAATTGGTTTATTAAAATTAATTAAGCTATACGTGCCTAAATGGGGGTTAAAACAGTGTGATTCAACCCCTCGGTGTTCAGTTCTCAGATTTGCTTATCTGGGATGATACGCCGGTCACTAAACGTGAAAAAGTTCTAAATAGGACGAACGCTGTCTCTGTCGAGTTCTGCAGCAAAACGTCTTTCAATAAACTGTACGTTGGCATCGTTTTCCAAAGCGGTAAACGCGTCTTTCAACTTACCTTGATACAATCTTTCTCGTAGTTCTAGTGGCGTTTCTCCACCTTCGCCGATTTCAACACTCAAATGACACTCTTCTCCTAACACGGTATTGAGCGACTGTAATAGTTCGCTCTGTGCGCGATCCGTATTCAAGTGAGCTTGGCTCGCTCTTAACGTTAAAGTGATTGATGTGTCGTTTTTAGCAAACACTGAGTTCAATGCTAACTGTTCAACAAGCTTGGCTGTCTCTAGCTTTTGAATCGTGGCGGACCATTCATCTTGAGCAATCGACTCTTGAAGCAATTTATCGACCATTTCTGGTGTCTTAATATGCTCTAACGCACGCTTGATCTGAGTAGGTGTAAGCTCTTTGCTCACCTCTTTCACTACAGGTTTAGACGGTTTCCAGCGATAAGGTTCATTATCGTTGGTCACATTTTCTGTCGAAGAGGCGGTTAAAGAAGCTGGCGACACCCGCTCAGAACCACCGTGTTGCTGAGCAACTCGGTCAAGAACTGAAGTTTTAGCTGGTGTCGCTTTAGCCTTTTTTGGCGCCGAACCTTTGTTTTCTGTTGCTGCACCACCTCTACGTTGAGAACGCAATTGGTGGCGTAAACCACTCACCGGTGAAGTTGCACGCGCGGGTTGCTCTTGCGAAACAGGAGGAGAAGAAGGCGCAGCGCTTGGCTGTTGAACCGGACTTTGGCCCTGATAATTCGTTTGTTGCAGCTGAGGCTGATCTGCACCGTAACTTGGACGCTCATCATAAGCAGGTGGTACATCATACTGGCTGTGTGGATAATCCTGTTCTGGATAACCTTGGTTGCCTGAGTGATCAACGTAACCTTGCGAATCTGAATATTGGCTCTGATTCTGCTGCGGTTGCTGTTGTGCCGACTGTTGCGGTATAGCTTGCTGCTGAAGCGCCTGTTGTTGCACTTGAGGCTGTGAAACCGCTGGAGACTGAACTGGCTGTCTCGGCTCTGGCACCGGCTGACTCATTGGCTGAGCAACACTCTGAACCTGGTTCTGAACCGGATTCTGAGCTGCAGGAGCTGGCGCTGGGCTTGTCGACTGAGTCGAGATTGCCGTAGCAACAGTTTGCTCAGCAGGCCTAAATGCCAACATACGCAGAACCACCATCTCAATACCAACACGAGCGGTTGGCGATAATGGCAAGTCTTGACGACCTTTTAACACTATCTGGTAGTAGAGTTGGATGTCTTGAGGGCTTAACGTTTTGCTCAGCAGTTCCAGCCTTTCAGCATCAGGCTGGGCCTTGTCTAAAGTAGACGGCAGAGCTTGATACATCGCCAAACGGTGTAATTGAGTCGCAAGTTGACTCAGCAATCCATCCCACTCAACACCATTTTCAGCAAGAGCTTGAATACAAGCCATCGCCTGCTGAGGCTGTTTACTGCTAATCGCTTCAAGTAGGTGAATCGCTTGGTCTGTATCCAGCGTTCCAAGCATATGAGCAACAGTGTCTGTTACGACATTACCGTTACCCAATGCGATAGCTTGGTCACTCAGGCTTAGCGCATCACGCATACTGCCATCAGCAGCATGAGCAATCATCCCAAGCGCACGAGGTTCAGATGTCACATTTTCTTGTTCAAGAATATGATCGAGCTGCTCGTGGATATTATCGACACTGATCGGCTTAAGATGGAACTGCAAACAACGTGAAAGAATCGTAACCGGAAGCTTTTGTGGATCGGTCGTTGCGAGCAAGAACTTCACATACTCAGGCGGCTCTTCTAAGGTCTTTAGAAGCGCGTTAAAACTGTGCCTAGACAGCATGTGTACTTCATCGATTAGGTAAACCTTGAAGCGACCACGTGCAGGCTTGTACTGAACATTGTCCAGAAGCTCGCGGGTATCTTCTACCTTAGTACGTGAGGCAGCATCGATCTCGAGCAGGTCAACAAAACGACCTTCATCGATCTCTTTACAGGTTGCACACTCACCACAAGGGGTTGAAGTAATGCCTGTTTCACAGTTGAGTCCCTTCGCAAACAAACGGCCGATGGTCGTTTTACCGACACCTCGTGTACCGCTGAATAGGTAAGCGTGATGCAACCTATTTTGGCTAAGGGCATTCTCTAATGCTGTTAAAACATGGGCTTGACCAACCACTTCTTTGAATTTGGTTGGTCGCCATTTTCGCGCTAACGCAAGATAGCTCATGAATAATTCCGAAAAGGATTAGTGACCGTCGAATTCGCAGATGCTAAACACTTCTAGACCTAAGCCTTGTAAGCGCTTATCACCACCGATTTCTGGAAGGTTAATAACAAATGCAGCGTGTTCTACCACACCACCAAGCTGACGAATAAGCTTCGTTGTCGCTTCAATCGTACCGCCTGTTGCTAACAAGTCATCAACCATCAGCACTTTATCGCCTTCAACGATAGCATCGGTATGAATTTCTAGCGTATCAGTGCCGTACTCAAGCTCATAAGATTGTGCCACAGTTTGACGAGGCAACTTGCCCGGCTTACGAACAGGGATAAAGCCGACACCTAACTCAAGAGCAAGAGGCGCACCAAATAGGAAACCACGAGCTTCAGTACCAACGATCTTAGTAAAGCCCATGCCCTTGTATGTGTCCACTAACAGGTCTATTGTCGCTTTGTACGCGGCAGGATCTTCCATCAAGCTTGTTACGTCACGGAACAAAATACCCGCTTTAGGGTAATCAGGAATGCTTTTGATGCTTGCTTTGATCAGAGAGATTTTTTCTGTGTTCATAATCTTATGCACTTCATTAGGCCGCTTTCCAAACTCTCGTTAACGAATCAAACATCAACGCTCGGAATTAAGGAAAGGTACGATTGGACTTCATTGCAACGAGAGTCATAACTCAAATTGCTGAAATAATAAACGCCCGCTATACAAGCAGGCACACTGGCTTAATGGTAGTGATTTTCTTTGCTGTCAGCAACCAACTCATGGGTTGGAAGTCGCATAAACCATGTGAGAAGAATAACAAGTACACAAATTAGGAAAGCCTTGACCCAAATGATCGGGGCAAAGTAGATCGATAACGCAAAACTTAACAAGATAAAGAACACGCCACGCGTTTTTACTTGCTTGGTAACAGCACCGTGTTGATACCAATTGTTCAACAAGGGACCCAGCGTTTTATGCTCATGCATCCATTTGTGAACTTTGGGGTTGCTTCGCATGAAACATGCACTGGCAAGAAGGAGGAAAGGCGTGGTTGGCAGTACGGGTAAAGCTATCCCTAAAACTGCGAGAAAGATGCAAAGGCCACCAGCAATATTGAGGCTTAAAACTCGAACGCTAATTGTGGCCTCCTTGAGTTAGCTATCACCAATCGGCGACGATAACTTAACTAGAATGTTGCGTAACCATTGAATACACGGATCAACGTAAGTGTTGCTGGTAATAATGGAATCGCTAAAAATGCGGCTAAAAATCCTAAAAAGTAGAATACATTAAACGGGTCTTGAAAGTCTTTGTTATCTGCCATGATTGCTTCTTGTTTTTGTTAGTAAAGGTAAGTATCTGGCGAACCAAACCCGCTTTGCTAAATCGACATTTAACAAAAAAGGCATAGCCACACCATTTGCGCAACTATACCTTAATCAATTATTCACAAAAACCGAGGAAATATAGGGTTAATCGGTAGACCCTTGGTGTATGTCTAAACTAAAACTGGCCGATCCAAGTAGGCTCAATGATAGCTGGCAGCCCTGTTCAATCGGAAGATCCCGTGTAATGAAGTTCTTCTTACAGTTCTCACCCAAGCGCTCGCCCGCCGCAATATGTTGATTCAATTCGCCATTTGACCATTGTCCATCTAAACCCGCAGGTAAAATAGAGATAGTTCCCACAGCAAGGTCAGCAACACCAAACAAAGCATTCACCGGGGTTGAACATTTAGAGCAACGAATCCCCTTCTCCAAAATCTCCGCGATATCTTTGAGATCAACGTTAAAATCTTTTCTATTTCTGATGTAATCGTGGAATAACGCTCTCACCAACAATGTGGCCGCTGAGCCGCCGTTATCAGAAGATGACGAATCGACAAGGTAGAAAGCAAACTGCCCGTTCATCATCCACGCATAGTCGAACACAAGTGGCATCATCTCTGTTGATTGTAGTAGGCGGTAACTGCAACGCCATGAGCCTTGTCGTGTGTCTTTGTCAGGAAGCAGCGCGTGCAATAAGTCTCTTGCCGCACTAGGGTTATCTTGCAAGTGATTTAGGTGCCAATGCAGCTCTTGGTCTTCAGGGATCTCTCCGCCGTCATCAACGCAAAACCATTGGCTTGAAAAATCTCGTTGGTCTGAAATGTTATCGAACGAATCTGTTAATGTATTCGCAATCGCACTGCCTAAATGACCGTGATCCTCCAGAGGTTTGACTAAAAAGTCTTTGATACCAAATCGTAATGCTTTCGCCACATCAGACATATCATCGGTGCCAGACACAACGATCATAGGCAGTGACGGATACTCTAAACTGAGCTCTTCTACAAGCTCAATGCCATCCAGAATTGGCATTGATAAGTCACACACAATTAAATCTGGCGCTGAGTCTCTAAGCTTTTGCAGAGCGTCCAGCCCATTTTCAGCCTCAACCACTTTATAACCAATCTTGTCTAAATACGCGCTGGTTATCCGGCGAAAAATAGGATCATCATCAACCAACATAACGCATTTTTGATTGAGAGCTTCCTGAGCCGAGGTCATAACTGGCTGACTGTGAGTTTTGTACATAATCTCTAACCTCACAAAACTAAGTCGAATTATTATTGTTATCTGTTCCAAGAACTAATATAAAACTTAGTAACAAATTGCTAAATACACAAATACGTACTCTTTACTGGAAATTCGTGACAAGGGTTGGAATACTGGTAAATAGTGCAACGAATTGACGTAACGCAAACATTGATCTCACTATTACGTATAAATTAGATGAGATTGTAAACAAATGTGTCTGGATTTATGAAATTAGATGATTTAAACCTCTTTCGACTTGTCGTTGAAAATGGGAGCTACACCGCAACATCACGCAAGACTATGATTCCGGTTGCGACCATTACACGACGCATCCAAGCCTTAGAAGATTCACTAAACCTAAGACTTCTCAATAGACACGCGCGTAAACTCTCTTTAACAGAGGCAGGCGAACGTTTCTTCAACGAATGCTCTCCGTTACTGCAACGTCTATCTTCTACTGCAGAAGAACTGACTGACGTTTGTAAAGGAGCTTCCGGTAAGATTCGCATTACGGCACCCTCAAACCTGACCAAGCGCATGATGATGCCGATGTTCAGTGAATTCATGACTCAATATCCTGATATTAATATTGAGCTGATGATGAACAACCAAGCCGATCAGCTTGATCCAACCGAGTGGGACGTGATTTTCAGAGTAGGTCCACAACGTGATTCAAGCCTAATCGCTCGAAAAATCAGTGAAGTAAAAGATATTCTTATCGCAAGTCCTGACTACCTAGCGAAGAACCCGGCACCAAGTCATGCAGAAGAGCTCGCGAATCATTCGCTACTTAAAGGCTATCCGCTGATTAAGTGGCAGCTGAGTAATTCAAATGAAGAGACTGTGGTGAATAGCGAGAAAGGCCGTTTCAACGCGAATGCGCTCAATGTCGTGAGACAAGCATGTTCAGAAGGCCTTGGTATCACCCTAATGCCCGACGTTATGATCCGCGAATACATTGAAGATGGCAGCTTAGTGCAAGTCTTAGAGGACTGGAGCGCTAACCCTCGTGATATTTACATGCTTTACAACCACAAAGACCACCTGCCAGAGAAGGTTAGATTGTTTATCGATTTTGTGATCGCATACCACATTCACTAAGATTCAATCCCCTTCCCAGCAAACAAAAAAACCAGAGTCGATGCTCTGGTTTTTTATTACTCATTTTTATGAGTACGCTAAGCGCCTTCGTTATGTAGCTCTAGGTTCGCGAGATCTTGTTGGATTTCACGCTCAACCTTTGAATCGTCATTACGTAAAGAGTCTAGGAAATCTAGGTACGCTTGGTCGATATCGCCCGTTACATACTCACCGTTGAATACGGATGTATCAAAACGAGAGATGTCTTGATTACCCATACCAACTGCAGAGATTAAGTCTGGTAACGTTTGGAAAATCAAAGCATCTGCACCAATCTGCTTACAAATCGTTTCGTTATCACGACCATGAGCAATTAACTCAGTCGCGCTCGGCATATCAATGCCGTAAACGTTCGGGAAGCGAACCTCCGGAGCGGCAGAAACCATGAAGACTTTGTTTGCACCAGAATCACGAGCCATCTCAATGATCTGCTCTGATGTTGTACCACGAACAATCGAGTCATCAACCAGTAGAACGTTCTTACCTTTAAACTCAGAACGAATCGCGTTGAGTTTACGGCGAACCGACTTCTTACGTTGTTGCTGACCAGGCATGATAAACGTGCGGCCAACGTAACGGTTTTTCACGAAACCTTGACGATATGGCTTATCAATCGCTTGAGCAATTCGTAGAGCAATATCATTTGATGTTTCAGGAATTGGAATAACC
This sequence comes from Vibrio sp. 10N.222.48.A3, assembly GCF_041475345.1. Classification (NCBI taxonomy): domain Bacteria; kingdom Pseudomonadati; phylum Pseudomonadota; class Gammaproteobacteria; order Vibrionales; family Vibrionaceae; genus Vibrio; species Vibrio sp. 10N.222.48.A3. The sequence continues at coordinate 10,726 of NZ_JBFRVX010000332.1, forward strand.
ACGTCAATGTCTAGGTCTGCGTACTCTTCTTTAATACGCTTACCTAACATCTCACCCATCTCAACCCGTGCGCTGTAAACCGAAATTTTATCGATGAATGAATCAGGACGAGCAAAATAAACAAACTCGAAAATACATGGGTTTAGTTGTGGGTTGTCTGCGCATTGTTTAGTGAAAAGCTTACCATCGAATGTTGCATAGATAGCTTCACCAGGAGCAACATCGCGCATAAAATCAAAACCAACAGCGTCTAACGCTACTGACTCAGACGCAACCATGTACTCTGTTTTACCGTTAATTTCACGCTTACCAAGACACAGTGGACGAATACCATGTGGGTCACGGAATGCGATCATGCCGTGTCCGATGATCATCGCTGTCACTGCGTAAGCACCACGAATAGTGCGGTGCACGTTTGCAACTGCGCGGAAAACGTCGTCTGAAGTCACGTTACCTTTTACGGTATCGATCTCATGAGCCAATACGTTTAGTAGAACTTCAGAGTCAGAGGTTGTGTTGACATGACGGCGGTCTTTTTCGAACAACTTCTCACGAACTTCGCTTGCATTCGTTAGGTTACCGTTGTGCGCCAGCGTGATGCCAAATGGAGAGTTTACGTAGAAAGGTTGAGCTTCAGAAGCACTCGAACTTCCCGCTGTAGGATAACGAACATGACCAATACCCACGTTACCTTGGAGGCGCTGCATGTGTTTTGCTTCAAAAACATCTTTAACTAAACCGTTCGCCTTACGCAGACGAAAACGATTGCTTTCTATGGTACAAATACCTGCGGCATCTTGGCCACGATGCTGCAATACCGTTAAAGCGTCATAAATAGACTGGTTTACAGGTGTTGAACCCACGATTCCAACAATACCACACATGTCCTAATCCTCGATTTTCGACATTAACTGGCGCTAGAGCGCGCCAGATAAGAAACTAGATGTTGCTTGTAAATGCTCGAAGAACGGCGCAATGATTCGGCTAAACTCCGGAACCAATTGCGAATTCTTCCACCACTCAGAACTTGGGAATGCAGTAAACGCATCCATGAAAAACAACACTGCAGAAACAATCAAAACACCACGTAAGCCACCAAAGACGACACCGAGGATTCTGTCTGTACCCGACAGGCCTGTTTTCTGAACTAGTTGCCCGATGACATAGTTAACTAAGGCACCAACAACTAACGTTGCAACAAACAATGCTGCTATCGCAGTTCCGTTTCGAAACATCTCATCTTCAATATTGGTGAAGTACATTGCTAATTTAGCGTAGTACTGGCTAGCAATAAAAAATGCTCCAAACCAAATAACAAGTGACAACGCTTCTTTAGCGAAACCGCGAACTAAACTGATCACGGCAGAGAAGCCGATCACGCCTAAAATGACAAAATCTAACCAATTCATGAATTCTTCATCTTAAGTTGGCGCGCATTTTAACAGAAAAAATGCTGACGCAAACGTTTTCTTATGGATTTAACGGTTTAAATTTGAGCAATTGGCCTTTTGAACCCGTAATTTTTTCTAATTCCTTAATTTGTCGCTCAAGTTTGGATTTAGAAACATCCGGGCCAATAATTACTCGCGTAAATGTTTTTTCTTGCTTGGTATGAGCCTGATAACCACGCTTCTGTAAATCCTTAACAACGTTTTTTGCGTTGTCAGCATTCTTCAAAGCCATCAATTGAATAATCCAAGCACTGTCTTGGTATTCATTTTTTTCAGATACCGGCTTAACCACCACCGCCACTTTATCCGCTTCTTTGTTACTGGAAGCCGACGCAGTTTGCGTATTTGACTTATCAGTACGACCACTGTCAACCACTTGCTCAACCGGAGAGTCCGGCAGTGCAATCTGATCTTCAACAGGATCGAGCACTTCAAACACTTCAACATTACTATCAAGCTCAGGCTTAATCGGAATGCTTGCAAACTCTTCTTTATAGTGGAGCTTCTTACCATCCAGCACATCGGGCAATACAATCACGCCAATGGCCACTAAAATGATGGTGCCGACTAATCGGCTTTGGAATTTACTTGCCATTTAGTTTCCTTTTTTCTGCCAATGCTCCAACACTTCACCCACGGTATGGAAAGAACCGACAACCAACACAACATCGTCATCTATAACAGAAGCTAAAGCCGCTTCAAACGCTACAACAGGGTTTGAATACTGCTCTACACCTTCAGGTAAGCTTTGACACAATTCAGCGGCTGTTGCGGCTCGTGGGCCGTTCAGCGAAGCTGGGTACCAATGTGTTGTTATTGGAGCTAATACTTCCAATGTCGCGGGGATATCTTTGTCATGAAGCATGGCGACTACAACGTGTAAATTTTTGCCTGCGTACTTCTTCGCGACTTGCTGCGCAAAGTACTCAGCAGAATGCGGGTTGTGTGCTACATCAAGCACAATCACCGGTTGTTCGCTAATTTGCTGCATACGCCCAGGAAGCTGCGCATTCTTCATACCGTTAACAACGTTCACATCACTAATGCTTAGTTCTGAAGTACCTAATGCCATCAGCGCGGTGGCTGCGTTCGGCAGCGGTAAGCTCGGGATAGGTAGCGATTCTAACTGGAATGCACCACTGCGCCAGTTCCAAGTATCACCATCTACATCATAGGTGTATTGAATCCCTACTTGGTAGAACTCAGCGTTAATATCATCAGCGTGTGCCGCAACCGTAGCTGGTGGTTTGGGTTGACCACAGATAGCTGGTTTACCGCTACGATAAATGCCCGCTTTCTCAAAACCGATCACATTAATGTCATCACCTAGCCAGTCAACATGGTCGACAGCCAAGCTAGTAATCACAGAAACGTCATGCTCAACGATATTGGTCGCGTCTAAACGTCCGCCTAGACCCACTTCTAACAATACAACGTCAACCGCTTCGGTTTGAAAAGCACGTAACGCTGCTAAAGTGCCATATTCAAAAAAGCTAAGGCTGATTTCACCACGTTCTTTCTCAATGAAATCGAAAGACTGAACCATTTTTTGATCAGACAGATCTTTGCCATTGATACGAACACGTTCGTTGTAGCGAATTAAGTGAGGGGAGCTGTAGACACCAACAGAGTAACCAGCATCCAATAGAATAGCTTCCATGAGTGCACATGTTGAGCCCTTGCCGTTGGTTCCAGCAACAGTAATAACATGTTGAGCAGGTTTGGTGAGGTTTGCCTTAGAGGCGACAGCTTGAACTCGGTCTAAACCAAGATCAATAGCGCTTGTGTGGATGTTTGATAAATAATCAAGCCACATCTCCAAAGAGGATGTGGCTTGAGGAATAGGTTGTTGACTCATCTAACTCATAACCATAATTAAGTAGGTTTGTTAGAAGGTACTTTACCCTTTTTCTGGCGCTTCTGGTACTTCATAAGCAGCTTCATTCGGTGAATCGTTCACAGAAACTACTAATGGTGAAGGCTGATTGGTCATTTTAGCAACAAGGCTTGCAACGCGCTGACGCATCTCACGACGGTCAACGATCATGTCGATAGCACCGTGGTCTAGTAGGAACTCACTGCGTTGGAAACCTTCAGGAAGGTCTTCACGTACAGTTTGCTCGATTACACGACGTCCAGCAAAACCGATAAGCGCTTTTGGTTCACCGATATTGATATCGCCAAGCATTGCTAAACTTGCAGAAACGCCACCCATTGTTGGATCAGTCATTACTGAAACAAACGGTAGGCCTTTCGCAGATAGACGCTCTAGAGCAGCACTGGTTTTTGCCATTTGCATGAGAGACATCAATGCCTCTTGCATACGAGCACCACCACTTGCCGAGAAACAAACTAAACCACAGTTGTTCTCAATAGCTGCATCTACCGCTTTCACAAAACGAGCACCAACAACAGAACCCATTGAGCCGCCCATAAATGAGAACTCAAAAGCACACGCAACGATAGGTAAACCAAGCAGTTCGCCTTTCATTGCAACTAATGCGTCTGTTTCACCACTGTTCTTTTGAGCAACAGAGATACGTTCTTTGTAACGCTTAGAGTCTTTAAACTTCAGCTTGTCTTGTGGCTCAAGATCAGTACCTAGTTCAACACGCTCACCTTTGTCTAGGAATGTATCCAGACGGCGACGTGCTTTCATACGCATGTGATGGTCACATTTTGGACATACTTCTAGGTTACGCTCTAGTTCAGCATGGTAAAGAACCTGCTCACAAGAAGTACATTTAGTCCAAACACCCTCAGGGATTGACGCTTTACGAGATGTTACGATGTTGCTTTTTTCTAAAATCTTTTCAAGCCAACTCATGGAAGACCTTTTTGTTTCGATTCCTCCGCTTGATTGCGAAAGAAATAAATTTGGGAATTATGCCGGGAATTAAAGCACATAAAACAGCGACTGTAGATAAAAAACTGGTTGTACCTATTTTCCGTGACTATTTTACGCACGAAACCGTAATATTTTTTGAACCTAAGTCTCACATTTAGTTCAAATTATCCGGCAAAAATAGAGGGCCAATAGGCTCTCTTGGTAGTCCAAAATGTTCAGGATAATCAACCC
>NZ_JBFRVX010000333.1:0-3442 GCF_041475345.1 Vibrio sp. 10N.222.48.A3
CACAAATAACACGCCACCTGCAAGGATCATCATTCTTGAACCGAACTTCTCGATGAGGTAACCCGTAAAGAATGCAGGCACAAACATACCCAATACGTGCCACTCAATCACACCAGCAGCTTTAGTAAAATCGAATCCGCAACCAATCATCGCCAATGGTGTTGCCGTCATCAAAATGTTCATCACGGCGTAAGCAACCATGGCCGCAAACACAGCGCCAACAAAGTTCGGCGCTTTAACGATCACACTTAAAGGATCGGCTTTGGGAGCCTGACTATTAAAAGAGACCTTAGGAAACTGAATGGTTTGTAACAAGGCTAAAGCTAAGATGTTTAGGCCGATCAGCGAAGCAAAAGCACCAATATACAAACCATCTGCTGACCACTGTTGCGACATAATCGCCAAGTTTGGCCCTAATACCGCTGCTAAAACGCCACCAGCCATAGAGATAGATATCGCTCGATGACGGGCATTTTCATCACACACCTCGATTGCAGCAAAACGATAAAGCGTACCAAAACCAATACCTATCCCAAGCAAAAACGTGGCGAAACAAAACAGATAGAAATGTTGCTGAGATAACGCGTAAGTCGCAAGGCTTGCTCCGGTAATGCCAACTACATTGCCGATACTAAACCCTCGTTTTCGTCCTAATTTTCCTGAAATTAAAGATGCAGGAATAGTGGCTGCCATTAAGCCTAAAAACTGCAACGCAACAGGCAAAGTAATCATGCTGACACTGGGTGCAATCTGTTTGCCTATCAAGCCAATCACTGAGATCAGTAATATGTTGCCCGTCATCAACAAGGCCTGACACAGTGAGAGCAGCCAAACATTTCTATTCATCTTCGTTCCTAAATATGGGCACAGCTGGTCAATAGAACAAAAAATCAACAAAGTCGCAACTCTTTGTTACTTTTAATGAACTCACCAAAGCACTCAATTAAAGAGCCACGAGTCTCGACTTCGAAGTGTATTCCGCCAAAGGTGCTTTGATCTTCGTTGCTTTACGCTCTAGAGTTGAAATTATCATTACTTAAGATAATAATAATTTGGTGTTATTCAGAAGCTTTGTTGTTTATAGGCTTTGTTATTCACAGGCTCTGTTACTTATAAGCCTTTTTATCCATAGGCGTTAGCATTTAAAGGTGAGTATGATTAATCCACTTTGGCTCAATACATTTAAGACTCTGGTTGAAGTTGGTCATTTCACCCAAACTGCAGAAAAGCTGTATATGACACAGCCTGGCGTTAGCCAACACATCAAAAAGCTTGAGCAAGCTTGTAACTGTGACTTGTTATCGAGAGAAAATAAGAGTTTCGAACTGACCGAACAAGGTCGGATTATGTATCGCTACGCTCTTAAACTGGAAAAAGACCAAGAAGATTTATTCGAATCTCTGAGTTTCGACAATCCTTATTCTGGGCAATGTCATCTATCCTGTTCGGGTTCACTCTCTTTGCGTCTGTATCCCAAGCTTCTTGAACTGCAGCAGCAACATCAAGACCTGAGCATCAACCTAGAAGCGGCACCGAACAAAAAGATATTGAACGACCTAATCCAAGGCACCACCGATATTGGAATCGTCAGACATTCACCCAATGACAGCTATTATCAGAGCCAAGTTATTGGTAATGAGGCGCTGTGCTTAATCGTCCATCATAGTCTTGCTGACTTAGAGATTACCCCTGAAGCTCTGCACAATATCGGCCTCATAGCCCATCCAGACTCTGCTCATTACCTGTCTTTGTATTTTGACCTATGCGGAGATAAAGATTTAGCGAACATCAACATCAATGAGATCCCGAAGTCTGGCTACATTAATCAACTCCACCAAATTCTATTACCCGTATCAAAAGGGCTTGGGTTCACCGTGTTACCCGCAGGGGCTGTCGAAAACTTTCCAGACAAAGAGAAGTTGCATGTTGTGCCACCTAAAGTGAAGGTTGAAGAAACACTGTATTTGGTTCAGAAAAGAAATCGAAAACTGCCGCACAGATACAACACCCTTATCGATCTAATCAAACAACACGTCAGTAATTAATCCGAGACACAGAAAGAAGTAAAGCCTTTAGCTAGTTCGTTATTTCGCAGCAAGAGCTAAAGGCTTTAATGTTGGAGTGATGTTCAAAAGACAGCTACTCAGAAGCACTCAGAACCTCTTTGGCTCGTTCAAAGTCGTAATTATCTAACGCACTTTGGACATCTTTAAGAACTGCTGAATATGGATACTGTGCCAGTAATTCAGTCACGTATTGGGTCGCATCGTTATCATAAGCATCCAACAGCGAATACAACTTAGCACGCTGCTCTTGAGTGATATTAGGCGAATTCGATGCATCAGCGCTTCTCACCTCAGTTTCTTGAGTACATGCCGTTTCAACACCTTGAGCACCAGAGCCATCAAAGCTGCTCTCTACCGTTTTGATCAATTCGATTAACCCAAGCTCAGCTTGTTTAAGATCCTGCTCATCACACGCCTTGTTATGCGCTTTGCTTTCAAGACCACCGAGTTGTTCAGCCAATTGCAACCCGCCAATAGAAGCCGCCATGCTTTTTAACGTATGTAGGTTCCGCTCTAACGTCACCCATTCATCTTGCACTAGGTTGTCGAAGGTATCCGACATAATGTCAGGCGCCCCTTGGCAGAATCTACCAAGCATCTTCTCTTGAAGTTTCACATCATGATGAGTCAGCTGACCGAACCTTGGCAATGAGAAAACAGGGAGAACCATCAGAGTATCAGAGCTTAATGTCGAACTGTTAGAGCTGCTATCTTGCACCCTAACTAAAGGCGACTCTGATGACGCTTTACCTTCAACCAGAACCTCTGGCACGATGTATTTCGTAATCAAAGAGGTGGCTTTATCGATGATAATTGGCTTATCCAAGAAGTCCGTGACTCCAGCCTCTCGCGCTCGCTGTTTGGCATCAGCAAACACATTGGCCGACATCGCAATAATTGGTACATCTTTATCAAACTCACGAATCAAACGTGTAGATTCGAAACCATCCATGATCGGCATTTGCAGATCCATAAAGATCATCTCGTATTCGTTGCTTTGAGCTAACTCCAGTGCCTCTTTTCCATTCTCTGCCAAGTCGGCATTCAGATTAGAGCGGGTGAAGAATGCCAAGGCTAAGTCTTGATTTAACTCATTATCTTCAACGAGCAATACCTTTTGACCTTTGAACTCTATCTGGTAATCCAGTTGCAGCTCTTGGGCTTTAAACTCTGCCAATTCTTCAACACTTGATCTTGGCAATGTTAGAACAAACGAAAACTCGCTGCCTTGCCCGAAAACACTCCCAACACTAATTTGGCCACCCATTGCACGAACCAATTTCTGACTAATATTGAGTCCTAACCCTGTGCCACCGAATCGGCGCGTGGTTGTACTATCGGCTTGGCTAAATGCTTCAAAGAGCTTGTGTAGATTC
>NZ_JBFRVX010000334.1:0-3538 GCF_041475345.1 Vibrio sp. 10N.222.48.A3
ACCCTATTCTGAACTTATTTATCTAAAATCCCTGCGACTCTATCCCTAAAAGGGCATTGAAGTTCTATATTTCTTTGATTCTTCGAACAAAAAAGCACCAAGCTTCCTGCAAATTAAAATATCAATTGATAAATTATTTATAGACAGTGAGTTAGAGCTATCAAAACCCAAACAAAAACTGTTTTTTTTACCGCATTACGACAAAGCAGATTGCTGTGTTTACCGACCACTGCTATAGTTCACAGCTGCTATCAATGGATTGACTAATATTTAAACAGCTAACCATTCATAAGCAAGTAAATGAGTAGATGACTCAGATTAGACAGTGCTGCAATCGGCGTAAGACACGGTCAACTGAGTTCCTTATCGCTCTACTCACGTACACTCATGTTGAGTATTCACCGCCACATCGCGGATCATAGGCTAACTCCCTATGATGACTGACGTGCCCCAGAGCATCCCTCTCCAGCCGGGAGGCTGCACCGATAAAGCCATGGGATCTGGCACCATGAGAAACGAACTAAAGCGATAAGACCAATGATGAAAATAAGAAAAGACAATGAGAATTTCTAAATGAAAAGAATGTTAATTAACGCAACTCAAAAAGAAGAGTTGCGTGTCGCTTTGGTTGATGGCCAGCGACTGTTCGATCTAGATATCGAAAGTCCAGGTCACGAATCAAAGAAAGCGAATATCTACAAAGGACGTATTACCCGTATTGAACCAAGCCTAGAAGCGGCATTTGTTGATTACGGCGCAGAACGTCACGGTTTCCTCCCTCTTAAAGAAATTGCCCGCGAATACTTCCCTGAAGGTTATACATACCAAGGCCGTCCTAGCATTAAAGAAGTGCTAAGAGAAGGACAAGAAGTAATCGTACAAGTTGAGAAAGAAGAACGTGGTAGCAAAGGTGCTGCACTGACAACTTTCATCTCTTTGGCGGGTAGTTACTTAGTTCTTATGCCAAATAACCCTCGCGCTGGCGGTATTTCTCGTCGTATCGAAGGTGATGAACGCACTCAACTGAAAGCAGCATTAAGCACTCTTGAGCTTCCTCAAGGTATGGGCTTAATTGTGCGTACAGCGGGTGTAGGCAAAAGTGCAGAAGAGCTAGAGTGGGACTTGAACGTTCTATTGAATCACTGGGGCGCTATCAAGCAAGCTTCTGATTCAAATGCAGCTCCTTTCCTTATTCACCAAGAAAGTAACGTTATCGTTCGTGCGATTCGTGACTATCTACGTCGTGATATTGGCGAGATTCTAATCGACAGCAATACTATTTTTGAACGTGCACAAGCGCACATTCAATTAATACGCCCAGATTTCATGAATCGCGTTAAGAAATACGATGGTGAAGTACCACTATTCAGCCATTACCAGATTGAAAGCCAGATCGAATCTGCTTTCCAACGTGAAGTTCGTCTTCCATCTGGTGGTTCTATCGTAATCGACCCAACAGAAGCTCTGACTTCTATCGATATCAACTCTGCTCGTGCAACAAAGGGCGGCGATATCGAAGAAACAGCACTTAACACTAACCTAGAAGCAGCCGATGAAATTGCACGTCAATTACGTCTACGTGACCTAGGTGGTCTTGTTGTTATCGACTTTATCGATATGACTCCGGTTCGCCACCAACGCGAAGTAGAAAGCCGTCTACGTGATGCCGTTCGTTTAGATCGCGCACGTGTTCAGATTGGTCGTATTTCTCGCTTTGGTCTTCTAGAGATGTCTCGTCAACGTTTGAGTCCATCACTAGCAGAAGCAAGCCACCACATTTGTCCTCGTTGTACAGGTACTGGTGTTGTTCGTGATAACGAATCTCTAGCACTATCTGTTCTACGTCTGATCGAAGAAGAAGCTCTAAAAGACAACACTGCGCAAGTTCTTGCTGTAGTCCCTGTTCCTATCGCTTCTTACCTATTGAACGAAAAACGTCGCTCAGTAAACCACATCGAGAAGAACCAAGAAGTTAAGATCACTGTAGTTCCTAACTCTGACATGGAAACACCGCACTTTGAGGTTATCCGTGTTCGTGAAGGTGAAGAGTTCGACCTACTGTCTTACTTGCTGCCTACCAAGCTAGAAGCTCTAAAAGAAGCAGAAAGCAAAGAGCCTGCAGAACAGACTATTCGTCCTAAGAAGATCGAAGAGCCAGCTCTTAAAGGCTTCGCAGCTCCTGCTCAATCAGCACCGACTCCAGCTCCAGCACCTAAAGCTGTAGAAGAGAAAAAAGCTGAATCAGCAGCGACTCAAGAACCAGGTTTAGTTGGTCGTTTCTTCAAAGCTATCGGTAGCTTCTTATTTGGCTCTTCAACTCAAGAAGAGAAAAAAGAAGAAGAGAAGCAAGAAGAGAAACCTAAGAACAATCGCAACAACGGCAACCGTCAACGCCGTGATCGTAACGATAACCGTCGTCGTAACCAACGTGGTGACCGTGGTGAACAACGTGGTGACCGTGGTGAACAACGTGGTGAGCGTGGTGACAATCGTAACGAAAACCGTGACAACAAACGCCGTCGTAAACCAGTTCGTGATGAGAAACCTGAAGAGCAGAAAGAAACTGCTCCACAGCAAAATCGCCAGCCTCGTAAGCCTAAGCAAGACCGTCGCAATAAGTCACGTGATGAGCAGAAGCAACGCGAAGAGCTAGCACCATCTAAATTAGCAGAAGAAGGTCTACAGCTAGCGGCAGAAGCTCAAGCTGATAAACTAGAAGCGCCTAAGGCTAAGCCAGAAGCGAAAGCAGCTAAGATTAAAGAGCGTCGTCAGCGTCGTAAACTGAACAAACAAGTTCGTATTAAAGACCAACAAGCTGAAGCTTCAGAAAACTCGTCAAATGAGTCTGCTGTTGCTAAAGAACAGTCTATTGCGAAAGAACAATCAGTAGCTCAAGAGCAAAAAGTTGCGGAACAAGTAGAAGCAACTCAAGCAAACGCTGATGAACAAACAGAACAGGAAGAGCCGAAGCAACGTCGCAACCGTCGTTCTCCACGTCACCTACGTGCAAGTGGTCAACGTCGTCGTCGCGGTCGTGATCGTCGTCCTAACCCATTCCGCCTACGTAAAGGTGGTGTAGCTTCTCCAGAGATGGCTATGGGTAAAGTGATGCCTCGCTTCATTCCAAAACCTCACCATAATCAGGCAAAACCTGAAGTGGCTGAAGTTCAAGTAGCAGTTGAAACTCAAGTTGCTGTACAGGAGCAAAACGTAGCTCAAGAGACGGCACCACAAAGTAACACAGCTATTGCTGGCGGCTTTGCATGTCCTGAACTTGCGATGGGTAAAGTCATTATCCGCCGTGAAGAAGCTGAAACTGTCGTTGAAACTCAGGTAACTGAAGCTCCTGCGGTAGTTGAAACTGAGAAAGTTGAAACTCCAGTGATTGCTGAAACTGCGAAAGTTGAATCGCCTGTTGTAGCAGAAGCTGTGCAAGTAGAAGCAACACCAGTTGTTGAAGCTGAAGCACCTAAAGCTGAAAGTGTAAAAGTAGAAGAAGCTCCTGTGGTAAAAGCAGAAGCTCCTAAAGCGGCACCAA
>NZ_JBFRVX010000335.1:0-6303 GCF_041475345.1 Vibrio sp. 10N.222.48.A3
GCGGCACTCGAGCAGTTAGGACGTTATTATTCTCTTGGCACTTTGGTGCAACAAGATAAAGAGCGCGCGATTCCGTATCTCCGAGAAGCAGCTTCAATGGGTAACTTAAGTGCAAGTATCCACTTAGCGGAACTCTTGCTACGTGATTACGGTAGCCCGTTAGATTATGAAGATGCTTATCGCTGGTTATACAACTCGGTGACAGCGGATCAAAGGCAACATAAGCGTATAACTGTGCTTCGAAGCGGTTTGGAGCGGAGAATGCCAGACAACATTATCGCTCGAGCAAAACGTCGAGACGTGTTCTGGTAATTACAATTATTAATTAAGGTTGATGATTAACGACTGCACTCGTTAACCATCAGTCTTGAACTAGAAATATATCGATATAAAAAGGCCTCATAGGTAAATACCTATGAGGCCTTTTTTGATCTGAACGGAAAACCGTTTATTTCATTCGATGACGTTACTGAACAACTTCACCAGATTCAATTACCGTCTTACGAACGACTTTGGTGAAATCGAGTGCTTCTTGGCGAATTTGATCTTCATCGACCGTTAGCATGTCGCGATCTTGCATGATGATCTTGCCATCAACGATGGTGTGACGAACGTTCCCCGAGTTAGCTGAGTAAACTAATGCAGAGTATGGGTTGTACACAGGAACCATGTTTGGAGCCTTGGTGTCGATCACTATGATGTCGGCTAGCTTGCCAGCTTCAAGAGAGCCGATCTTATCTTCCATGTGTAGTGCTTTTGCTGCGCCCATTGTTGCCATGTCGATCACTTTGATCGGCGGCATTGCAGCACGATCTTTATTCACCAATTTGTGAACCTTAGCGACTTGGTTGAACTCATCAATGGTGCTCAATGTGTTACCTGACATTGGGCCATCAGTACCTAAACCGATACGTACATTTTCGTCATACATCTTAAGCGCAGGTGACACGCCTTTTGCTGACTTGATGTTGGCACTCATGTTGTGAGCCACGCCCATATCTGATTTTTTCACTAGCTCGATATCATGATCGTCTACTAGGATCATGTGTGCGCCAACTAAGTTTTTGTTTAGTGCACCAATGCTGTCCATGTATTGAACCGGAGATAAACCTTCAGCTCGTTTTGCAATTTTTTCTTCTTCACGATGAGATTCAGCTAAGTGAATCATTACTGGAACATCAAGTTCTAGAGAAAGCTTTGCTACTTTTTGAAGGACTTCGGTTGTGTTTGTGTAAGGGGCGTGAGGAGCAAATGCAGGCGTAATACGCGGGTGATCTTTATATTCTTCAATGAAGTTTAAAGCGTATTTAATACCTTCTTCCGCGTTTGCTGCATCTGCCACTGGGAATTTGATTACTGTTTCGCCTAATACTGCGCGCATACCAATTTTATCAACAGTTTTAGCGACTTCGTCTTCAAAGTAGTACATATCAGCGTAAGTAGTTACGCCACCTTTTACCATTTCAACGTTACCAAGGTTGGCGCCTATACGAACCATATCGCGAGATACTAACTTAGCTTCAAGTGGGAAGATGTAGCGGTGCAAGCGATCAGGCACATCATCGGCCAACGAACGGAAAACCGTCATGGATACATGAGTATGAGTATTGATGAGACCTGGCATTACGATATCGCCATCAACGTCTAGCACTTGTTTAGCTTGGTACTGCTTCTCTAGTGAAGCATCGCCAACCGCAATGATTTTGTTGTCTTTGACCACAACAGTGCCGCTCTCGTAAACCGTTTTTTCTTGGTTCATGGTTAGAACCATGGCATCGGTTATCATCAGGTCAGCTTTTTCCATTGCTGAACTCGCAAATGGAAATAGAGCTAGGCTTGCCATCGCTGAAGCCAATAGGGTGCGTTTTAGTTTCATATCAATACTCAGAACAGGTGTTGTTAAAGTGTGTGGATAATAGTGTATTTCATTCATGGCGCAAACGTTTGTTTTATCGTTTGCTTGAAATTTTGATGATAGTCCGCGTCTATGAAGTGATGTTTCACAAAGTGAAGATATGTATCAATCTTAGGTTATTTTAGGCTTTTCCAAAGCATATCTGTAGCTTACCTCTAGCATCAGATATACTAGGGGTAATATACCTTCCTTGCTTAAGCAGGCCCGCCTATGTCAAAAAACACACCAATGTCAGAAAACACGACAGCGACAACCACTGTTGATCCTTTTGCCGACCGAGAGTCGAAAAATTACGAAAACCCAGTACCAAGCCGTGAGTTCATTATTTCGTTTCTAACAGACGCGAATATTCCTATGAACCGCAACGATCTATTCGAAGCTTTGGGTTTGGCTGGAGAGGAACAATATGAAGGGCTGCGTCGTCGTTTACGTGCAATGGAACGTGATGGACAGCTTATCTTTACCCGTCGTCAGTGTTACGCATTGCCTGAGAAGATGGAATTGATTAAAGGCTTTGTGATTGGTCATAAAGATGGTCATGGTTGGGTACGCCCAGACGGCAGTGTGGGTAAAGACAATGATATCGTGCTGCCGCATCATCAGATGAAAACCATCATGCACGGTGATTACGTATTGGTTCAGCCTACTGACAACAGTAAGCGTGGCCGTCGTGAAGGCCGTTTGGTTCGTGTGCTTGAAGAGCGTAAAACGCCACTTGTTGGTCGCTTCTTCCTAGAGTACGGCCATTCTTATGTGGTTGCTGATGATTCGCGTATTAGTCACGACATCCAGATCCCAACTGAGCATAAAGGCGGTGCTCGAATGGGTAATGTGGTTGTGATTGAAATTACGGACCGTGGTGGTCGTTCTCGTAACATGATGGGTAAAGTGACCGAAGTTCTTGGTGAGAATATGGCTCCGGGTATGGAAACGCAGATCGCGATCCGTACTCACCAGATCCCACAAGAGTGGCCTGAAGCCGTAGATAAGCAAATCGAAAATCTTGGTGAGCATGTTCCTGAAGAAGCAAAAGAAGGACGTGTTGATCTGCGTAAATTGCCATTGGTGACTATCGATGGTGAAGATGCGCGTGACTTCGATGATGCGGTTTACTGTGAAGCGAAGAAAGGCGGCGGCTGGCGCCTGTGGGTAGCGATTGCTGACGTAAGTTACTACGTTCGCCCAGAGACAGCGCTAGACAAAGAAGCGATTAACCGTGGTAACTCGGTATACTTCCCGTCACAAGTTGTCCCAATGCTGCCAGAAGTCCTTTCAAATGGTTTGTGTTCATTGAACCCTCAAGTCGACCGTTTGTGTATGGTGTGTGAGATGACTATCTCAGACAAAGGTAAACTGTCAGGCTACAAGCACTATGAAGCAGTCATGAATTCTCATGCTCGTCTTACTTATAACAAAGTAGGCGCGATCTTAGATGGCAATGAAGAGTTACGTGAACGTTACGAACCAGAAGTACCACATCTTGAAGAGCTTCATAAGATGTATAAGGTGCTTAAGAAAACGCGTGACGAACGTGGTGCGATTGAATTTGAAACGGTAGAAACTAAGTTTATCTTCAATGCGGATCGTAAGATCGACCGTATTGAGCCAGTAATCCGTAACGATGCACATAAGATCATCGAAGAATGTATGATTCTTGCGAATATCGCATCGGCATCTTACGTAGAAAAAGCAAAAGAGCCTGCGCTGTACCGTGTTCACGATACTCCGGGTGAAGAGCGCTTAATGGGCTTTAAGAGTTTCTTAAGTGAATTAGGTTTAACGCTGGAAGGTGGCCTGTCGCCATCTCCGGTAGATTATGCACAACTGATGCAGCAGATTAACGAACGTGAAGATCGTGAATTAATCCAAACTATGCTGCTGCGCTCAATGAAGCAAGCGGTATACAACGCGGATAACGCGGGTCACTTTGGTCTAGCTCTTAAGCGCTATGCTCACTTTACCTCGCCAATTCGTCGTTACCCAGATTTACTATTGCACCGTGCAATTAAGTACCTTATTGCGAAAGAAGAAGGTCGTAACAGCGAGCGTTGGACGCCAACCGGTGGTTACCACTACACTTTCGATGATATGGACTTCTACGGCGAACAGTGTTCAATGACTGAGCGTCGTGCTGATGATGCTACGCGTGAAGTGAACGACTGGCTGAAGTGTGAGTACATGCAAGACCATGTTGGCGAAGTGATGGATGGCGTGATTGCCAACGTGACTGGCTTCGGTTTCTTTGTGCGTCTAACGGAACTGCACATCGATGGTCTGGTACATATTTCTGCGCTAGCGAATGATTACTACCAATTTGATGCTGTTGGTCAGCGTCTAGTGGGTGAAAGCTCAGGTAATATCTACCGCTTGGGTGATTCGGTTAAAGTGAAGGTTTCTGCGGTTAACTTAGAAACTCGTCAAATCGATTTTGATTTAGAAGACACCGATCGTCAGCCGCGTGGTAAAGGTAAAACAGCCAAGAAGCGTGCTGCTGAAGCGATGAAAAAGGCGAAAAGCAAGAAGCGTTCAGCGGTGAAGAGCAATAAGCCGGGTGTACCTGCAACGCCTTTAGTTGAACCAACTAAGCGACCTGATGGAAGTAGCGAAAGTTCATCTAAGAAGAAAAAGCCAGCGAATAAAACTGGTGCTGCTAAAGCTCGTGCGAAGAAAAAGCGCGCAGCAAGCCGTAAGCCAAAGGCTGATAAGTCTTAAGCTATCGTCATTACAGTGACGAGTAGCGCTTAAACGTCTAACGAATTTAAATGCGAGAGTATCAGGCGGAAGATGCATGCTCTCGAAATAAACAATACAGAGATGGGTGCATCGGGTTTGATGACATTCACCTCTGAGCAATAAGAGTAACCAGAGACAATGAGTAACGAATTTATTTACGGTATTCACGCGGTGAAAGCCGTACTAGAAAAAGATCCAGCTCGTTTTATCGAAGCGTATGTACTGAAAGGTCGTCAAGACGATCGCCTGCTTCCATTACTGAATCAATTGCAGCAATTTGGTGTATCGATTCAACAAATGGGTCGTAAGCCGCTTGATGAAAAAGCACAAGGTGCGAATCACCAAGGTCTTATTGCTAAGGTGAAGCCTGCTAAGCAGCTTAATGAAACTCACCTAGATGATATCCTTGCGCAGCACGAACAGCCTCTGCTGTTGGTTCTAGACGGCGTAACAGACCCTCACAACCTAGGTGCTTGTCTGCGTAATGCGGATGCCGCGGGTGTTGCTGCTGTTATCGTACCGAAAGACCGCTCTTCGCCGCTAACAGCAACGGTAAGCAAGGTAGCGTGTGGTGCGGCTGAGACCGTTCCTCTAGTACGTGTAACCAACCTAGCTCGTACAATGCGTGCACTGCAAGAACAGGGTGTATGGTTTGTGGGTACCGCAGGTGAAGCAACGCATGATATCTACCAAGCGAAGTTAACAGGCCCTCTTGCTGTAGTTATGGGTGCTGAAGGTGACGGTATGCGTCGTCTAACGCGTGAAACCTGTGATGATCTGATTAAGATTCCAATGGCAGGTAGCGTGTCGAGCCTGAACGTTTCAGTAGCATCGGGCATCTGTCTGTTCGAAGCGGTACGCCAACGTTTAGCTCAGTAAACCTAGGTTCAGCAACATTTGACTCAGTTACGCTTGGTTTAGTTGTGTGTCTCTATGTTGTTTAGAGGTACTTGCTATATAAAGAGTTAAATGACTTTAAGTCTATGAATTTATTAACGCTCACCACTTGCTGGTGGGCGTTTCTTTTTAGGGCCTAGAGTGACAAATTGACAGAATCACAGATGGCTAGATGGCGAAAGAAAAACTGTTTCATTATTAGCCAAATACCGCTTGCCAATACCGGGTTCTTTCTATAATATTTGCCGTCCTTAAAACTCGGTCATTTTTCTTTAGTTCCTTGCTTCCCTTGGACGACCGAGCCTTTCGTGGAAGCTAATAATCCGTAAGGAGCAACCAAATGCGTCATTATGAAATCGTATTCATGGTTCACCCTGATCAAAGCGAGCAAGTTGCTGGCATGATCGAGCGTTACACTGGTTCAATCACTGAAGCTGGTGGTACTATCCACCGTCTAGAAGACTGGGGCCGCCGTCAAATGGCTTACCCAATCAACAAACTTCACAAAGCTCACTACGTTCTTATGAACGTTGAAGCTGGCCAAGAAGTGATGGACGAGCTAGAAACTGCTTTCCGTTTTAACGATGCAGTTCTACGTAACATGATCATGCGCACTAAAGGCGCTGTGACTGAGCAATCTATCATGCTTAAGCAAAAAGAAGAGCGTGCAGAGCGTGCTCCTCGTCGTGATGACCGTGAAGAACGTGCACCACGTCGTGAAGAAGAAGCTAAGCCAGAAGCTGCTGCTGAGTAATTCT
>NZ_JBFRVX010000336.1:0-5078 GCF_041475345.1 Vibrio sp. 10N.222.48.A3
TTCATATTGATGTTTCGCTTTCCATAATCGTTAAAAGACGATTAATGGTAGGCCTATTTCTTTTATTGGTCAATGCGAAATTTATAAGTCGGCTTAAATTGGCATCTCAGAACAATGGTTTTAGTTAAGCTTGATATTCGATTTTTATCTGTTTTTACCTTCTTATTGCGCATAAACAAGATCTTAGATTTAAACAGAGAAATCGACCGAAAAGCATTGCATTCACTGGCTACTCTAGCGATATAATTGAACGCAGAACCGTTACACAAGATAACGAAAAATCATAATTTGCACTTTAATCTTTACTCATAGGTAAGCCCTGAAATGCCACAACAGAACATCAAATTTATCGCTGCTGATATGGACGGCACTCTTCTTAATGAACACGGAAAGTTAGACCCAGAATTCTTCAATCTTTATGAGCGACTAGAAGCTCAAGACATCATTTTTGCTGCGGCATCGGGTCGTCAGTATTACAGCTTGATGGAAACCTTTGCTCCGCTAAAAGATCGCATGATGTTCGTTGCTGAAAACGGCACATTAGTGATGCACAAAGGGCAAGAGCTCTACAGCTGCTTACTTGATACTGATGCCATCAAAGACATCATCAAAGAAGCGCGTGCGATTGAAGGTGCACACGTTGTACTTTGTGGTAAAAAGTCTGCATACATTGAAACCAAAGATGAGCGTGCTTTAGCGGAGATCTCTAAGTACTACCATCGCCGAGAGCAAGTAGAAGACTTACTGGCGGTAGAAGACGATTTCATCAAGGTGGCTATCTGTCACTTCGACGGTTCACAAGAGAAAGTGAACCCAACTATTGATGCCAAATTCGGTGAGAACTACCAAGTGGTTGTCAGTGCAAAAATTTGGTTGGATGTGATGAACGCTGAAGCGTCAAAAGGTGCGGCGATTAAACATCTACAGAACACATTAGGTTTCACTTACGAGCAGACCATGAGCTTTGGTGACTACCTCAATGATTTGGAAATGCTAAAAGAGAGCTACCACTCTTACGCGATGGAAAACGCACATCCAAAGTTAAAAGAGATCGCACGTTTTGCTGCGCCAAGTAACGTTGACGCGGGTGTGTTCCAAGTACTTGAGAAGTTGCTAGCGTAACGCTCTTAAGCTCGACCCGATTTTTGTCAAAGCCAACTCGTGAACATAAGTTGGCTTTTTTGTTCGTTAATGTTGAATTTAGTTAAATTTGAACGATTGTTCAGGTTGTTGTAGTCTGAAGATAAATTGGATGCCTGCTTTTACTGCAGACATGCCTTATCAATGAGCATTTGGAATGACGATGAGCAAGAAACTTCAACTTGATATTATTTCTGACGTAATGTGCCCATGGTGCGTGGTCGGCTACAAAAACTTAGAGCAAGCAGTTTCAGAACTTGGCTTAGCAGAGCAAATTGAACTTGAATGGCAGCCGTTTGAGCTTAACCCTGATATGCCGCAAGAAGGCGAAAACCTGCGTGACCACATCATGAGAAAATACGGCTCTAGCGCAGAAGAGAGTCAAAGTTCACGCGAACAGCTTGCGGCGCGTGGCAAAGCGGTAGGGTTCGATTTCAATTTCTATGACAGCATGAGAATGGTGAATTCACGTCACCTGCATGTGCTGCTCGATTTCGCGTTGGCGCATGGCAAACAGACTGAGTTAAAGCTACGCTTCTTTACTGCTCATTTTTCAGAGCAGAAAAATCTTGCTGATCTTGAGGTTATCGCGCAAGAACTTGAAGCAGTTGGCTTAGACTCAACGAAGGCACTGAAGCGCCTAAAGAACATCGATAACTTGAAGCAAATTGAAGCGCAAGAGTTTGAATGGCAACACATGGGAATCTCAGCGGTTCCTACCGTGGTATTCAACCGCAAGAGTGCGGTCACTGGTGCGCAGACGGTCGAAACGTACAAGCAAATTCTTCAAGAACTTATTGCTGAATCATAAGCCGATTATTGGTATCAATTAGAGTCTGAATTACATGGAATCACTGTCACTCGCTCAAGCGCAAAAACTGGTATTGCTTTCGCAAAAGCTGCCGCCTAAGAAGTTACCACCTAAAAAGCAACGCAATGGGGGCACTTTGGCGAACACGCTGTCTGCGATTGAAAACCTTGGGTATGTTCAAATTGATACCATCTCTGTGATTCAGCGAGCTCACCACCATACGCTGTGGAATCGTAATCAAGACTACAAGCTTGATCATCTCGACAAGCTGCTAGAGCGTCGAGAAGTGTTTGAGTATTGGTCGCACGCTGCTGCTTATCTGCCTATGCGCGACTACCGCTTCAGCCTGCATCGAAAGAACGGGTTTGCGACCGGTAAGCTTAAGCATTGGTATAAAAAGGATGATGCACTGATGGCGCATGTTCTCAAACGCATTGAGAGCGAAGGGCCATTAATGGCGAAAGACTTTGAAGGGGATAGACCAAACCCCGGCGGATGGGGCGGTAAACCTGCCAAACAGGCACTAGAGACTTTGTTTATGCAAGGTGACTTAATGGTGCCGAGCCGAGTGAACTTCCATAAGGTGTATGACCTAACCGAACGAGTTTTGCCGAGTGCTATTGATACCTCAGAACCAACGGAACAAGAGTACATCGAGCATCTAATTACGCGTTATTTAGAAGCTAATGGTGTGGGAATAGCGTCGGAAATGAGCTATCTACTCAAGAACACAAAACCTCTGATTCAGACAACACTCCAGCAGATGCTTGAAGATAAACAAGTCGTGAAGGTGGATGTTCAAGGTGCTGATTATTATGTGTTGCCTAATGCGTTTGAACTGCTGAATCAGCCTCTATCTCGAACTAAGTTAAAGATACTGTCTCCGTTCGATAATCTGTTGATTCAACGTAAGCGAATGCAATCACTGTTCAATTTTGATTACCTTCTTGAGTGCTATGTTCCAGAAGCCAAGCGTCAGTTTGGTTATTTTAGCTTACCGATTCTCTGGCAAGGTGAGCTGGTGGCACGAATGGATTGCAAGGTCGACAGGAAGAGTGGTTTGCTCAATATCCGTAACTTGGTTGTGGAAGAGCGAATTAAAAACCATGAGTCTTTGGTTCATGCTTTATGCGATGAACTAAAACACTTCATGGTGTTCAACCAATGTGATGAGATGATCGTCCATAACACCACACCCTCTGATCTTGGTAAGCGCTTGATGAGCCATTGGCAAACAGTCTAGCGGTTTTGTTGTTAAAAAAACTCTTCGTTACTTAGAAGCCTCTTTGCTAATTCGTCAGCGCTTAGTTACTCAGAAAGAGTGGCTAACAAGAATTCGACAAAGGTTCGGTTCTTCAACGACAGTTGCTTGGTTTTGTAGAGCAAGTGAATCGGTTTAGGTAACGGTGCCATGCCGGGCAAGATCTCCAATAGCATTCCACGCTCAATTTCTTCTGCGACTAAGATAGTCGGCTGTAACAACACGCCTACGCCTTGAAGGGCAGCATATCGCAATACATCCCCATTGTTCGACATCAAACGTACTTGTCCTTTGTTCCCCGCAGTGTGAGTTGCTTGGTGACTCTGAGGATCTCGGGATTGAGGTTCACTATTTTGGATATGACGGATGTGAGTATCACGTCCAATAATATCACGACGACTGCTATAGCTGAATCCAAGCGATGGGTGTTGTGCAAGGTCTTCCAACACACGAATCTCAGCATGTTGGTTAAGGTACTCAGGAGCCGCGCAGTAACACATCTCATAATCCCCTAAGTATCTGGCGACTAAACTGGAGTCAGACAGGTCACCGATTCGCACAATCAAATCAATATCGGATGAATAAGGATCGACAAGGTCGTTGTTCAGCACCAGTTCGACATTAATCGTTGGGTGATGCGCGAGGAACTTAGCCACAATCGGGGCAAGCACCTTGTTTCCGTAGGTGACCGGGCAGTTTATCTTTACCGTGCCTTGAGGCTGGTTTTCCAAGGTTTGAATCAGGTTCTCTGCATTGCTGATGTCTTCGAGAATTCGCTTACATTCTCGATAATAAAGCTGACCTGAATCGGTTAACGATTGCTTACGCGTGGTGCGGTGGATCAGTTGAGAGTTGAGGCTCGATTCAAGGTGGTGGACATGTTTACTGATCATGGTCGCCGACAAGTTGAAGTGGTTGGCGGCGCTACGAAAGCTGCCTTGCTCGACCACGTAAACGAAGACCTTCATGCTAGTTAACTTATCCATTAAACACTCTCGGTTGATAAACAATAAACAAAACGTGAGTTTATCAATTATTAGGGGTTAATTATATTAATGGCAAACCGATAATTAACTAAAATAAGAGCGTGAAATGCCTCAGACGAATGAAACCATCTTTGTTACTGCAGAAATTAAGATTAAAACCAACATTGATCGTGAGGCTGCGATTGAAGCTATCGAGCAATTTTGCCGAGACATGCAAAGTGAGCCGGGCTGCCTACAAGCAATTGCAAGCTATGATCAAAACCAAAGCGATCGCGTTGTCTTGCTTGAGCAATACGCAAACCGCGAGGCGATCAATCAGCACTTTGTGATGCCTCATACGCAAGCGTTTATTGAGCGTGATATAACGGAATTAGTACAAGCATTTGAAACGCAACGTGGACCTATCAAAACACAAGAGCAGGAGATCTAAGCCATGAAATGGGGAATCCTAGGAACCAGCTTTATCTCAGGTGTAATGGCGGATGCGATTAAAGGCGATGCTCAAAGCGAGCTGTATGCCGTCGCTGGTCGTACTGAAAAAACACTTAACGAGTTTGCAGCCCAATATCAACCAACACTAACCTTCAACAGCTATGGAGCCCTGATTGAAGATGAGTCAGTCGACATTATCTACATCGCTCTACCAAATCACGTTCACCACGAATACGTGATTAAAGCGGCTCAAAAAGGCAAAGCGATCCTGTGTGAAAAATCGCTGTCGGTTGATATGGAAAAAACCGAGCAAGCTCTGCAAGCGGTGAAAGCATCTAGCGTGTTCTTCGCAGAAGGTTTGATGTACTTGAATCATCCATTGTTCGCCAAGCTTCATCAAGAATTAGCGACAGGTGAGATTGGCGAAGTGCGCTCAATTCAAGGTTCC
>NZ_JBFRVX010000337.1:0-2222 GCF_041475345.1 Vibrio sp. 10N.222.48.A3
GATCAACCGAAGCTCCCATTTCCGTTGCAATACCTTCAACCACTATGGTTTGAGTACCACTGCCGCCATTGATTGGAATCGATAGTGCGATATCGTCTCCATCAACAGACACTTCAATCATGCCAAGCAGCTCAGCCATTTGAGTTTCATCTTGTGGGTCTTCAAGTAGATCATTTAGGTCAATCAGATCACCGGCGCCCTCCGTATAAAGCTCAAAGTCTTTAATGATATCGGTCCCATTGTCGAGCGTAGAGTCTAGCCAAGTGAAGATGTTGTCTCCGCTATCTCCAATCAGCAGATCGTTGCCTGACTCGGCATACAAAGGTTCATTACTCGCTGCACTAATAACGTTATATTGCTGCGGTTCTTCGATATCTATGGTGACCGTCTCTACCGTGCTTTCTGCGCCATTAGAGTCGACCGCGACATAATCAAACTGCGGGCCTTCAGTTACCGCCTCGTTACCTTGGACATAGCGTAACTCCCAACTGCCCCCTGTCGATGACAACTCCATTCCAACGATCGGATTATCTGGTGATGAATAACTAAAATCATAAAGAAGTTGGCTATTTCCGGTGTCTCCGGGGTCTTTCTGATACTGCTCTGTATGCGTTGTACCATCAGCAAAGGTATAGAGTACTTCAACATAAACATTACTATTGGTGTTAAATGAACCACCCAAACCATCTAAACCAAAATCAACGACCCCTAATGGGTTATTCGTAAAATCGAGGACTAAGGTCTCCTGTTTGTTCATACCTCTACCATCGGTATCACCAATACCAAAACCGACATGAGACTGTTCACCTTGATACTGTTTCAAAGGTTTATTATTGTTGTCTTCAATCGTAACCGTAATCGTATTGCCGTTATCTAGGGTAATAAGTCTCTCGGTTGGTGACACCGCGACGCCCCAATTATAGAAACCATCAACGAGCTCTGGCATATCGTCAGGGTCACCACTGAAGCCCATTTCAAACATTTCTCCTGGCCCGGCAACGAAGCTGATATTATTTGGGACAAACAACACACCGTTGTCGACGTCAGACTGCACAATTTCTCTCGTGACGCCATTTTCATCGGTATACAAAAGGCTGCCGTTGGTTGGCAAACTTTCTATCCGAATATTAAGTGGAATGTCGTCATGATCATCTTCTATATCTGAGATGTAATCTGGCATGCCGCCATCTTCAGAATCGAAGAGGATAGGTATAATCGCGTCCTCATCATTAACGACCGTGAAACTGGTCGCTTCAGGTGCGTCATTGACACCATTGATGGTTATCTCGATAACATGCTCTACACCATCGATGGCGGTGACGACATATCGCTCAATAACCGTGTCGTCATCGTTCAAGTATTGAACCGCATCGTTATCAACGACATAACTCCATGCCCCTTCAGGAGTAATCGTTAACATACCTAGTGCAAGTGCATAAGTAGATCCAACAGGGGTAAACACGCCATTAGGTTTAAATGCAGGCATGTCACTCGTGTCGACGTCAGTAATCGTTAAAGTACCGGACACCGAGAGTTCGTTGGTATCTTCATTGACATCGACGTCCTCTGTCACTTCTCCCACGTCAGAGTCACCTTCCCCAATCGTAATCTCAGATGGATCATCAGCACCATTAATAGTGATTGTCACTTCACTTGTGGTTCCGTCAATCGCAGTAACCGTGTAAACCTCGGTGATAAATTCATCGTCATCGAGATATTGCACATCATCGTTGTCGACGACGTAAGTCCATTCGCCATCGTCGGTAATGGTCAACATACCCAACGCAATATCATTGGTCGAACCTTCAGGATTAAACGTTCCGTTAGGTTGAAAAGCCGCCACATCATTAGCATCAACATCGGTAATCGTCAGTGTTCCCGTCGCCATCAAGTCGTTACTCTCCGGGTCAACATCGACATCTTCCGTCACCTCACCCATGTCTGAGTCACCTTCTCCGACAGTAATTTCGGATGGATCATCAGCACCATTGATGGTGATAGTTACTTCACTTGTGGTTCCGTCAATCGCAGTCACCGTGTAAACCTCGGTGACAAATTCATCGTCATCGAGATATTGCACATCGTCGTTGTCTACGACGTAAGTCCATTCGCCATCGTCGGTAATGGTCAACATACCCAACGCAGTATCATTGGTCGAACCTTCAGGATTAAACGTTCCGTTAGGTTGAAAAGCCGCCACATCATTAGCATCAACATCGGTA
>NZ_JBFRVX010000338.1:0-2554 GCF_041475345.1 Vibrio sp. 10N.222.48.A3
AATAAAGCTAATGGCTTACTGTTCTCGGCAGCGATGGCAATTACCTCAGCGATTGGGCGGAACTCTTCCAGGCCTAAGCCGATGACTCGGTCACTCATCACAGTGTTTGCGGCTTTGCCGTGTACATCAAAAAAGTCATAACCCGCAAAGTCACCGACCACGCCTTGTAGTAAACGAGATTGGACGACCTCTCCCGCCGTAAACCAACCTAGGTCGACCATGTAGCTGTTTTCACTCATATCACCAATACCCACTAATGCAACATCGGCTTTTCGGGCAAGATCGAGCGTTTGCTTGACGGTGCTATTTTCCATGAACGCAGATTTTTGTGCTTTGTTTTCAGCATAAGCAGGCGCGTACAAGGTTTCAGAAGATCCACCGTATTTCTTGGCGAGTTGTCTACATATATGATCGGCATTAAACATACCGCCTCTAGGGTGAATACCGCCGATACCACACACAAATTTACAGTCACGTGGCGTAATGACGCCAGTGTGGTGAGCAACAGACGATACGTTCCGCCCTTGTCCTACTGTCACCACCATGCCGTTTTTCAGTGTACTGGTAAGATAGTTAGACACTAAACCAGCAACCTGTAATCGCTGCTTCTCTTCATTTGGTTGGTCTAGTGCCACAAGCGCACGCTTCACACCAAACCGTTCGATCAAACGTTGCTCGATCTTCGCACTAAAGACGGGGTGATATTTCACGGTGATCTCAACAATGCCCTCATCTCTGGCTTGCTTGAGCATTCGACCAACCTTTGCACGAGAGATAGAGTACTTTTTAGATATCTCTTCTTGCGTGGCACCATCTTGATAATAAGCAACCGCTACTTCAGTGAGGAGATCAGTGTTTTCTTCGGAAACATCTTGGATATTCTTACTCATATACCACTCAACCAATATTTAACAATTATTTTACCTGCTTGAAGAACAAGTGTTCGATGCTTAAGCAAGTGATACACAAGTTTACACCCCGAACATATGTAACAGCAAGGTACATTTGCTCATCGCCATAACCATGGTTTTGTTGTTGATTAATTCACCTCACTTTGCTCGTTAAACGTTTGCTTGCATACCCCATGATTACTAGAGCGAAATATATTTGACTGAAGTCACCATACAGCACTATTTACCGTTGACTTTGGGGCTAGATCGGATAAATATGGCTACATCATTTACTCATCGAGCGATCAAATGTTCTGTGCAAATGTTCGTTCGGAGAAAAATTTAAATTAATGTAAGTTTGGCTCACTGGTACAACCATTGAGAACTTCATTAGTTAGCTTGCAAATGCCCGCACCTCTCCCATTAATGAGGTGTTATGCGATACATAGGATGATCAAAATGAGCAATAAATTAGAGCAACTTCGTAAACTAACAACTGTTGTAGCTGACACTGGCGATATCGAAGCTATCAGCAAGTACACTCCTGAAGATGCAACAACTAACCCATCTCTAATTCTTAAAGCTGCTCAAATTGCTGAGTACGCTCCTCTAATCGATGCTTCTATCGAATACGCAAAAGCGCAAAGCGGCGATAAAGCACAGCAAGTTCAAGATACTTGCGACATGCTTAACGTGAACATCGGTAAAGAAATCCTGAAAGTTGTACCTGGCCGTATCTCTACTGAAGTAGATGCTCGTCTTTCTTACGACATGGAAGGCAGCGTTGCTAAAGCTCGTCAACTTATCAAAATGTACAACGACGCTGGCATCACTAACGACCGCATCCTTATCAAACTGGCTTCTACTTGGGAAGGTATCCGTGCTGCTGAAATCCTAGAGAAAGAAGGCATCAACTGTAACCTAACGCTTCTATTCTCTTTCGCTCAAGCTCGTGCTTGTGCTGAAGCTGGCGTATTCCTAATCTCTCCTTTCGTAGGTCGCATCATGGACTGGTACAAAGCGAAAGAAGGTCGTGATTTCGAAGCTTCAGAAGATCCAGGCGTAATCTCAGTTTCAGATATCTACAACTACTACAAAGACCACGGCTACAAAACTGTTGTTATGGGCGCAAGCTTCCGTAACATCGGCGAGATCCTTGAACTTGCTGGTTGTGACCGTCTAACTATCGCTCCTCAACTTCTAGCTGACCTAGAAGCAGCAGAAGGCGAAGTAGTAGAGAAGCTTATCGACTCTAACGGTACTAAAGAGCGTCCAGCAGCGATGACTCACGCTGAGTTCCTATGGGACCACAACCAAGATGCAATGGCTGTTGAGAAACTGGCTGAAGGCATCCGCAACTTCGCCGTTGACCAAGGCAAACTAGAAGACATGATCGCAGCTAAGCTGTAATCACTCTTACCAAATTCAAATAGGGGAACGTTCAGTTCCCCTACTTTTATCAATTTTGTTTTTCTTAATTTTTATTCGGAAGTTCTTATGAATCGCAAACATCTAGCTAACGCTATTCGTGCTCTAAGCATGGACGGCGTACAACAAGCAAACTCTGGTCACCCAGGCGCACCTATGGGTATGGCTGACATCGCTGAAGTACTTTGGCGTTCTCACCTAAACCACAACCCAGCAAACCCAGAGTGGGCTGACCG
>NZ_JBFRVX010000339.1:0-5967 GCF_041475345.1 Vibrio sp. 10N.222.48.A3
GCTTCAGCAAGCTGCTCTTCGTTACGCAGAATCACTTCAACCGCATCTTTACCCGATGGGCGAATAGCACGGTAGCGGATTTTCTCTTCACGAAGTTCACTGCGGAACGCTTCTTCTTGTTGGCCAACCAGTTTTTGCATCGCAGCGTCCATATCCACTTCCATTAAGAAGTGAACACCACCACGTAGATCAAGACCCAGTTTCATTGGTGCAGCACCAATAGATTCAAGCCAATCAGGAGTTGAAGCCGCTAGGTTTAAAGCTACGATAACGTCATCACCTAGTGCTTCTGTGATGATATCACGGGCACTGATTTGCGTATCTGTATCGTTAAATCGAACAAGAATGGAACCGTTTTCGAGAGCAACGGATTTAGTAGAAAGGTTTTCTGCTTCAAGAGCATTGGTGACAGCATCCAGCGTAGACAGATCTACAGAGGCGCCACGCGCCCCTGTAACTTGAACTGCCGGATCTTCACCGTATATATTTGGAAGTGCGTACAACGCAGCGATAGCGATGGCAAACATCACCATCAAATACTTCCATAACGGATAACGGTTTAGCACAGCGAGGATCCTCTAGCTGTTTATAGTGATTTCAGAGTACCTTTTGGTAGCACTGCTGTAACGAAGTCTTTCTTGATAACGACTTCGTTGTTTGCGTTCAGTTCGATAGCAACGTAGTCGCTGTCTTCAGCAATCTTAGTGATCTTGCCGATTAGGCCGCCGCTTGTAAGAACTTCATCGCCTTTGCCCATAGAAGACATAAGGCTCTTGTGCTCTTTAACACGCTTAGCTTGTGGACGGTAGATCATGAAGTAGAAGATCACAGCGAACATACCTAGCATGATAAGCATTTCGAAACCGCCGCCTGCTGGTGCACCTTCTGCTGCTGCGTGAGCTTGAGAAATAAACATTTAAAACATCCTCTATTATATTTTCGTAATTGTTTGTCTAATTGGGTCGTATCCCTTTATTTTCAAGCCCCATCACTCGGAAGAGAGATAGGGCTCGCAAAAAAGAAATACTAAGATTCTTTACCTAGTGGTGGCACTTCACGCCCCATTCTTGCGTAGAACTCTGCAACGAACTCTTCAAAGCGATCTTCATCGATAGACTGACGAATGTCTGACATTACTCGTTGGTAGAAACGCAGGTTGTGAATCGTGTTCAGTCGAGCACCTAGGATTTCGTTACAACGATCCAAATGGTGTAAGTACGACTTGCTGTAGTTCTTACAAGTGTAACAGTCACAATCTGAATCTAGTGGTGTTGTATCGGTTTTATGCTTCGCATTACGGATCTTGATCACACCTTCCGTTACAAACAGGTGGCCATTACGTGCATTTCGCGTTGGCATAACACAGTCAAACATATCAATACCGCGACGAACACCTTCAACCAAGTCTTCAGGTTTGCCTACACCCATTAGGTAACGAGGCTTATCTTCAGGCAGTTGAGGACATGTGTGCTCAAGAATGCGGTGCATATCTTCTTTTGGTTCACCTACTGCTAGACCACCTACTGCATAACCGTCAAAGCCAATTTCTGTTAGGCCTTTAACGGATACATCACGAAGGTCTTCGTATACGCCACCTTGTACAATACCGAACAATGAGTTCGGGTTTTCTTGCTTATCAAAGTGATCGCGAGAACGCTGAGCCCAACGAAGAGACATCTCCATCGAGTCTTTAGCTTCTTTATGCGTCGCAGGGTAAGGCGTACATTCGTCAAAGATCATTACGATGTCTGAGCCTAGATCCTTTTGGATTTCCATCGACTTCTCAGCGTCCATGAAGATCTTGTCACCGTTTACAGGGTTACGGAAATGAACACCTTCTTCAGTGATTTTACGCGTTGCGCCTAGGCTGAATACTTGGAAGCCACCTGAATCAGTCAAGATAGGACCTTTCCAGTTCATGAAATCGTGCAAATCACCGTGCAGTTTCATGATTTCTTGACCAGGACGTAGCCATAGGTGGAATGTATTACCTAATAGGATTTCAGCACCTGTGTCTTTTACTTCTTCAGGTGTCATGCCCTTAACCGTACCGTAAGTACCTACAGGCATGAATGCTGGGGTTTCAACGGTACCGCGTTCAAACTGAAGTTGACCACGACGTGCGCCGCTATTAGTTTTTTTAAGTTCGTATTTTAATTTCACGAAGCCTCCAATATGCCAGAGAAACAATCTGACTGTTAATTCAGAACCTTAGGCCGAACAAAAGTTCAGTCTAGTGGGTTCTATGAGGAGCGGTCGCGTATTCCTTGCGAGAGATTAGACAGACACCCTGCCCGACTCCTAGCCTACTGCTAGCACCCGTAAATTCTGCTTATATCGTTTATAACCAGCTAAAATTAGCTCGTTTTCTTATTGATGAACATCGCATCACCGTAGCTGAAGAAACGGTATTCGCTCTTCACTGCGTGATCGTATGCACCCATCACATTGTCGTAGCCAGCAAATGCACTCACCAACATAATCAGCGTTGATTCTGGTAAGTGGAAGTTGGTAATTAAGCAATCCACCAGCTGATATTCATAACCTGGGAAGATGAAGATTTCTGTGTCACCAAAGAAAGGAACTAACTCAGTGCCATTTTTCACTGCATCTTGAGCCGCACTTTCTAGTGAACGCACAGAGGTTGTACCAACGGCAATGATGCGTCCGCCGCGAGCTTTTGCAGCTGCAACGGCATCTACCACTTCTTGCGGTACTTCAACGTACTCAGCATGCATGTGGTGGTCATTGATATTATCGACTTTTACTGGCTGGAACGTACCAGCACCAACGTGAAGCGTCACGTAAGCAAACTCAACACCTTTTTCTTTCATGTCAGCCATTAGCTTGTCATCAAAGTGAAGGCCTGCTGTTGGCGCAGCAACTGCACCCGGCTTTTCATTATAGACAGTTTGGTAGCGCTCTTTATCGGCGTCTTCATCTGGACGATCGATGTAAGGAGGCAGTGGCATGTGACCAACACTGTTAAGAATCTCTAAAACGCTTTGATCGGATGTGAAATGGATTTCAAATAACGCATCATGACGTGCCACCATTTCAGCTTCATACTCATCGTTCTCACCAAGGAACAATTTGGTACCCGGTTTCGGTGATTTAGAACAACGAACATGCGCAAGAATGCTTTTCTCATCCAGCATACGTTCAACCAACACTTCAAGCTTACCGCCTGATGCCTTGCGACCGAATACACGAGCAGGAATCACGCGAGTGTTATTAAAAATAACAAGATCACCTGGCTCAACCAAGTCTAAAACGTCTTTAAACGAACCATCAGCTAGGTTGCCATTATTGCCATCTAATTTAAGTAGGCGGCTTGCTGTGCGCTCCTCTTGAGGGTAGCGAGCAATGAGTTCATCTGGTAGGTCAAAGTGAAAATCTGAAACTTGCATGTGTCGAGTCTTGTCTTAGTTGATGATATTTATGCCGTTGACGAATAATAAGTCGAAGTTGCCGAACAATCGTTTCGGTAAGTAAATCGTTACCAGAAACACATCGTAAACATGACTAAAAATTTCGCAGTGGGCTAGTATAGGCACACGAGCCGCAATAGCAAGGTTTACAGCATTGGATTATTGTAAAGAGTCGTAAAATAATACGACCATTCCCCCTCATAAAAAAAACAAAATTAGTTGCATGAAACTCACCCAAAAATGCGTTAGATCTCAGTTATTTTTTGGATAAAAAACTATAGTAATAGCAACAAATAAAAAAGAAGGAGGTCCGTATGATCAAGGTTGAAGATATGATGACTCGCAACCCTCATACCCTATTGCGCTCACACTCACTGGCCGATGCAAAGCACATGATGGAAGCGCTTGATATCCGCCATATTCCGGTTGTTGATGCCGACAGACAACTACTTGGCGTCGTCACACAGCGAGACGTTCTTGCCGCTCAAGAATCTAGCCTACAAAACATCCCACAAGCTCAATCCTATACTCTTGCAACACCACTCAATGACATCATGCACAAGAGTGTTATGTCTGTAGAGCCGCGCGCAGGACTAAAAGAGTCTGCTGTTTATATGCAGAAACACAAAGTGGGCTGTTTACCTGTCGTAGAGAACCACGAACTCGTGGGCATCATTACAGACAGCGATTTCGTTACGATAGCCATTAACCTGCTAGAGCTACAAGAAGAAGCGGAACCGGAAGAGGTCGAAAGTTAGTCCGTTTGTATTACTCACGATAATCCTTAGAGCCTTTGAACCTGAGGCTCTTAACATATCTAAATTCTGACACGTCTAAAATCTCATCTATTTTTATGAAAAGCCGAGAGAAAAGTTACAAAAAACAACAATATCAACAACCTACTTTACCCATCATTCTTAGGCATCAAAATATAGTGGATACATACTATTTATTGATATATTTATCGTTAGAATCATGTAAGAATTTGTTAAGAATAAAAACAAGCTGCCTTACTAGGAATGATATTTATGAGTTTAAAGAAATTGCTGTCCTTAGGTTTTGGCGTGATTCTCGCGCTAATTTTGGTTATTTCAGTCGTTGCTTCATTACGCTTTTATCAATCGAGTGATGGGTTTAACACCTACCGCTCTCTTGCAATAACAAGTGTCTCAACAGGTCGAATCCAAGCCAATATACTGGAAGCTCGTTTATCTGCACTTAAATATATTAAAAACCCTATTCCGTCACATGCTTCTGAACTGAATAGACGTATCACCGCATCAAATCAATTGATAGATGAAATATTAGACTCTCATCTTGACGATCTACACAAAAATGAATTCCTAACGATAAAGAAGCAGCTTGATCAATATAGCCAAGGCTTTAACAAGGTTGTTCAACTTGTTAATACTCGAAACAACCTAGTTCAAGAGGCCTTAGACCCATCAGGAGTCAATATGCGTGAGGCAGTGACTAACCTAATGACCCAGGCTTCAGCTGAAGAAGATTTAGAAGTTGCTGTCAGTTCAGGACAGCTTCAGCAGCATGTATTGCTATCAAGATTGTACGCTTCTAAATTTCTGACGAGCAATAAAACAGAAGATGCTCAGCGTGCTGAAAAAGAGTTTGCCTCTGCCGCACTACTTGCAGAAACAATCGAATCTCAACTCATGTCGATGGAACAAATCAACTACTTAAACGATTTCACTAGTGCCTTCAAAATTTACCGCAACACATTTTCAAAGATCGTTGACACTATAAACACGCGAAATGGCATCATTTCAGGGACTCTTGATCTTGCTGGTGTTAATGCAGCAAAAACAATTGAAGAGATAAAGCTATCAACAAAGTCAGAGCAAGACTCTGTCGGGCCTAATATGGTCGAGCGATTCTCTAACGCGCAATTTGTGCTTGGCGTTCTTTCAATTCTCGTTGTCGCCGCTTCTCTTAGCATTGCCGTTTCGATTTACCGCAGTGTATGGAAAGTCGTTGGAGGAGAGCCAAGTGACATCCAAGCAATTGTTGCCGAAGTCGCCGCTGGTGATCTTTCAAAGCAGATTCCAATTACGGGTAAAGAGACCGGTATATACGCAAACATTTTAGAAATGCGCCAAGAACTACGTCGAATAATCGATGGTTTCCACCAGATTTCAGACAATGTTTCAGCAGCCTCCGTTGAGCTAACCGCGGTAATGAGCCAAACAGAAGGAAATGCTCAACAAGAACTGAGTCAAATGGAACAAATCGCGACAGCCATCAATGAACTTTCTAGTACTGCGAGTGAGGTTAGCCAGAATGCAGCTAGCGCAGAGAGCGCTGCAACTGGGGCAACGACAAATGTCAAAGATGGCAGTGTTTCCCTCGATGCATCAGATGATATATCTCGAAAAGTTGAAGACTCGATCGAAGAAACATCAAACATCGTTAATCAATTGCAAGAGTACTCGGTAGAGATCGGTAGTGTTATTGAAGTGATCAATTCAATTTCTGAGCAAACTAACTTACTTGCGTTAAATGCAGCCATTGAAGCCGCTCG
>NZ_JBFRVX010000340.1:0-6307 GCF_041475345.1 Vibrio sp. 10N.222.48.A3
ATAACCGACCCCAACCAATTTATTGTCGATCACTCGATAGTAGGTGTGCTTGGTTTCGACTTTGCTCGACAGGGGATTTAGCCATCGATAGGTGTAAACACCACGGCCATTTTCTTTGGCGAGATTTAACATCTCAGTGAGAATTGGCTTATCGTCAGGGCTTAGAATTTCGTTGTGTGAACGTCCAACAAGCTCAGGGGATACACCATGTGCAAGCAGCTTTCCAGAGCTCATGTCCATCACAAACACATATAAGTCTCCTTCAACAAAGCTACCCTCAGCGTCATTGAACTCAGTCAGGCTCTCTTGTTCTGACTCCACTATCGCTGTCATGGCTCTCGCCAATAGATTCTTTGCCTCAGCAGCACTTGAACGTTCTGGGTAATAACCCACCGCCACGATCACATCGCCCACTCGCTCAAAGAAGGTGGTTTTAGGCTCCCCCATGCGATCAGTTGGGTTGGTCCAGTGATACTTCACTTCACCGAAGCCGTTGTGTACCGCTTTCGTGATCATTTCTCGGAAAAATGGATTACCGTAAACGTCCTGAGTGTCTAAAACACTGTCGCCCACCAACACCATTGAAGAACCGCCACTGGCAAGGAATTGACCATCAATCCCCAAAGCGAATACATACAACTCACCATCTATGTATTCAGCATCGCTCATAAAGTCTTGAACGCTTTCATCGCCTTCTTTTTGTACATGGACAACCGCTTTAGCAAGCAGGGTTTTGGCTCTTCTTTCCGCGTCACTGACCACATGTGGCTCTGAAATATCGAGCACATTGACTGGCTCGTTTTCTTTCGCTGTTTCTGAATGTTCAGCACGCAATCCAATGCCACTGATCACTGCAAATACGGCACAACCAATAAGGATAATTCTTGATATATTCATAGTGACTTCTCCTAATAGCCCACTAAGGACGGTAGCCAAAGCGTAATTTGTGGGAAGAAAGCGATAACGAACACGCCGACTACCGATGCAAGAACAAAGGGATGGATCTTCGCGGTGATCTGCTCGACCGTGGCTCCGCCTATCCCCGAGGCGACAAAGATATTTTCACCGAGCGGCGGTGTAGCAAAACCTATCGATAACGTACACACCACCACAATACCTACGTGGGTTGGATCCGCGCCTAGCATGTACATGATTGGCAGCAGCACTGGCACGATAATCATGATCGCGGCTAACGTTTCCATGAACATACCGACGAAAAGCAATAGCACAATAGTCAGTGCCCACACCATGTACATGTTGTCAGTGAAACCTAGCAATGACTCAGCCACTACGACCGGAATTTTTTGTTCGATTAACAAGCGACCAAATACCGTTGCAGCGAATAGAATCAGCAACACACGCCCGGTAATCCATGTGGTTGTCGATAATGATTTGATGGTGCTTTTGAACGATAACTCTCGGTGAATAAACACACCCACAAACAGCGAATAGAAGATAGCCACAACCGCTGACTCTGTTGGTGTGAACATACCACTATAGATACCTCCGAGAATCAAAAATGGAGCCAGTATCGACCATATGCCACGGCGCAAAGCGTGTCTTACTTCGCCAAAGGACCAATTCTCAGACAGCCCTTTATAGCCTTCTCGCTTGGCAATGAAGTAGTTGGTGACGACGAGTGTAGATGCCATGATGAAGCCAGGAACAACGCCTGCAACAAACAATTTAGGAATAGATAAAGAAGCAAATTGCCCGTGTTGAGCGATGGCTTCAGGCGGTGCCATTAATCCCATTGCTGAGATGCCGAAAATAACTAACGGGATGGATGGCGGAATGATAATCCCCAAGCCCCCTGATGCGGCCGTTACTGCCGATGCGTAACTCTTATCATAATCTCGCTTAACCATTGCAGGCACCATTAGCATGCCTACCGCAGCTGTGGTTGCAGGGCCTGAACCTGAAATAGCACCAAAAAACAAACACGCCATGACCGTTGCAGCGCCAAGGCCACCCGTCACGGGTCCGGCTAAGCTCTCTGCAATATCCACCAGACGTTTGGAGATACCCGCCGCCTCCATTAATGCGCCAGCAAGAACAAAGGCTGGTAGTGCCATTAACGGGAAGTTACCCACCGAGGTAAACGCGATTTGTACTAAAGCGATGGGATTTTTATCGAGCAACATATAGGCCGCCATTGAAGCGCCGGCCAGTGATACTGTGATTGGTGCACCCAGAATTAACAGGGTTAAGAAGCCACCAAATAAAATTAGAGTTAAATAGGATTCCATTATTACATCTCTCTATTACGGCTATTCTCTGTGACGACTACTGTGATGACTTTTGTGCCGTCATTTTGCGCAGTTCTTTGACTTCAGGATCTTCGTTCTTAGCGCCCTTAAATAAGCGCTCGTAGTTGTTCCAGATAATGCGCAGCATCATTAGAGAAAATGCGATTGGCAAAATCATATAGAAGTATTTCATTGGGATGCCTGTCGTCTGAGACTTCCAGAACAAATTCATTTTGTTGAACACGAAATCGTAGCTGAGATAAACAAAGTAGCCGTTAAACAACAACCATAAGAAGTCAGCGATGGTTTCACAGACGGTCTGAACAATCGGGGGGAAGAACTTGAAGTGAAAACTGACTCGGTTATGCGCCGACATCTTGGCCGCAACAACAGCTCCTAGATAGGCAAACCAAACAAACATGTAAGTAGCGACTTCATCACCCCAAGGTATGGAGTAATCGAAAAGCTGACGAGTAAGGATTTGTGTGAACAGCAATAGGACAAAGCTTGCTAGCAACAAACAACATGTATATTCCTCAATGTTGTTAAGGTGCTTTTTTATTGTTTTAGCGACTGACATATAACCTCCAATGTTGATTTCCACATGACAACCAGTCGCTCGCGGTACTAAAAAGATCAGGTACTGGACAGATCAACGAGTAAAGCCATGTAAATGCCCTATCTAACCGTTCTATCGCTAGGTGATTAAGTAGCGAAGAACAGCAGATAGGGCGAATCTAATCGTTACTTTCTACCTAGTAACTCAAGAACGTCGTCTAGCTTGTCTTTGCCTCCAATGCTTGAATAGAACTTAGGCCAAACTGACTTAGTGACTTTGCTGATCCACTCTTGCTCGTTGTCTGCTGGGTCAGTGAAGACCATGCCTTTTGCTTGCAGTTCTTCACGGATCTTGTTTTCAGTATTTTCTAAGTATGCAAAGCTGTGCTCTGTCGCTTCCTGACCCGCTTCAAGAATGATCTTTTGCATTTCAGGCGTTTGTTGTTGGAAGACAGTTTCACTGACGATTAGCGGCTCAAGAGAGAAGATGTAGCGAAGGTTTGTGACGTACTTTTGTACTTCATTGAACTTCATCGCATGCACAGTGATGTATGGGTTGTCTTGACCATCAACCACGCCTTGCTGTAGGCCAGTAAATGTTTCTGACCATGCCATTGGTGTTGGGTTTACGCCCCATGCTTGGTAAGAAGCAATCATGATTTCGTTACGAGGAACACGAATCACTAGTCCTTTTAGATCCTCTGGTGAAGCCACTGACTTTTTAGAGTTAGTCAGAACTCTAAAACCAGAATAAGCCCAACCAACGATACGAACGCCTGCATCACGAATGGTGTTATCGACAAGGTCTTGACCCACTTGGCCTTGAGTTAATAGCACCGCTTCTTCTGCACTTTGAATAACATAAGGCATGGTCAATAGACCAACCGTTGGAGAGAAAGGCGTCACGTTGTTGATCGCCAATACTGAGAAGTCGAGAAGGCCGATTGCCGCGTCGTTGACGGTGTCTTGCTCGTTGCCCAATTGACCATTCGGGAACAGGTCGATTTTGACTTTACCGTCTGTTTTTTGCTCCATCAATTCAGAAAATGATGTCGCTAATTCCCACTGCGTACCACCAGCAGCATCGCCGATAGCCATTTTAAAATTTGCTGCTGCCGCGGTATGAGATAGCATCGCTGTTGCTACAATTGTGACGCCAGCAATAATTTTATTTTTAATCAATTTCATAGTCTTAACCTTTCATATCATACAGACGTCCTGCCTGTACTTTGCTCACAAGGTGACCTGGTACAACTTTCCTGGTCGTAGTTCTATTTCCCTATTTTGGAAACAATGTTCGAGTAGCTAAAGCACTTCATCCTTTAACGAATACCACTGATAAAGGAACTGTTGCCCTACTCTACGAAATGGTGCAAACATCTCAGATTCCACCACTTCCCTCACGTTGGGGAACGGAAGTTTTGATTCAAATATTGGCAAGTCAAGCTTATGACCTTCACCTGCGATCCACTGGGCAAGGCGCTTGCCTGCTTGAGCGGAGTACATCACACCATTGCCGCCATACCCTAGTGCGTAGAATATGGATTGCTTTGGATTCGGCTGATAGATTCTTGGCATCATGTCGTGGCTAACATCCACCCAACCCCACCATGAATAATCGATTTTGATCTGATCGAGAGAAGGGAATTTTCGGGTTAAATCCGCTCTCAACATATCTTCGTATTTCTTTTCAGGTGCATTCTTGCCACTGATGGCACTGCGTGTACCAATTTGCACTCGGTTATCCGGTAACAAACGGTAGTAATGACGCAGAATTCTGGTATCAGTAATCACCTGATTGGTTTTAAAGTTACACGCGGCGATTTCGTCTTGAGTTAACGGACGCGTCACCATCGAGTTAGAAAGTACGGGTAATAGGCGATTCTTAAGCTCTGAATGCAAACCTTGGCTTGTGTATCCGCCGGTACAAACACCGACAGAACGAGCCTTAACCACACCACCTGGCGTTTTCAGGTAATGCACACCGTTACGTGTTTCCCAACCCATCACAGGGCTTGCTGGGTGAACTTTTACACCGAGTGCTCTCGCCTTTCTTAGATAACCAAACGCCAATTTCCCAGCATGGATACCAATACCTTCTGGCTCATGCATTGCGCCTGCCGCTTCTTGATCACCAACGTAATCACGTTTTACGGTTTCCGCATCTAAGATCTGCGCATCGTAATCGAACGTGTCACGCAGCAACTTGGCTTCTTTCTCGAGTGTTGCCATCACTTTTGGACGGTGAGCAACGTATAAGTGGCCACCCGGCTGCGGGTCACAATCAATGTCTTTGATTAGAGATTTAAATGTGTTCATGCCATCGACGCATTCGCGGTGCATTTTTAGCGCGGTTTCGAGTCCCCAGCGTTCAATCCACTGAGAACGCTTCAAACGTCCTGACGCACACTGAGCCTGACCACCATTTCGGGTACTGCAGCCCCAACTCATACGGTTAGCTTCAATCACAGTCGCTTTAATGCCGTACATTTCAGCAAGGTGTATCGCGGTACTTAGGCCTGTGTAGCCTGAACCGATTATCGCCACATCGACATCCATATCCGATGTAATTGGGCCATCATCTTCAGGTGGTGCACCTGCGGTATCTACCCAATAAGTCGGGGCGTATTCCTTACCGTGACCGGGGCTCTTGTCTTTAAGTGGATCGTATTTTGGATCGTATTTATCTTGTGCTTGGGTGCTTTCTTTTGCTTGGGTGCTTGTCACCTTTGGCGGCACATCGGCTGCCGGTTGTTCCATTACTAAACTCATAATTCGACTCTCCTAGTCATAACACGTGAACGGGGTGCGATTTCGTGTCTAGCTCTTGGGAGTATTGCTGGGAGTCAAAAGAGGTCGTGTTTTACGGAAGGCATTTTTTACGCTGATTTTTCCCTCTTTCAGGGTAAACACATCAACCATACGAGCTTCGATGACAGTGCCATCAGGGTTAGTTGCAGAGAACGTTGATTCACTCACTGCGCGGTCACCACACACAAAGTGGACAGGGTCGCTCCAGGCTGCATCTGGAAAGTTCTGCCAAACCAATTCAAAGCTATTGCGAACGGCTTCGTACCCTTCGATAGTGTTTCCAAGTTCGCCTTCTCCTGCCACGGTGTGGAAGACACAGTCTTCGGTCATAAACGACATTAGCGCTTCAATATCATGGTTATTCCATGCATCACTAAAAGACTGTAAAAAGGCGGTGTCGACTTGGTTTTCCAGCACGAATGTCGCTGCATTGGTTTGCATATTCATATTCCAGAATCCTTTATGTTTTCGTTATTGGTTTAAATTTCAGTAGCTTTGCGCCACTTTTTTATTAGAGTGTTTAAACTAGATCTGTGAAATTTAACAACTTGATAACAAGCTTCGCCACTCTAACTTCGAGTTACTTTATAAACAATCTTTAAGCTCACAGATTTCATCTTTTTATAAATTAATTAGTGTTCTAATTTTATTTACACAGTCACTCACTAGATTTATACGAGGTCTAAATA
>NZ_JBFRVX010000341.1:0-2239 GCF_041475345.1 Vibrio sp. 10N.222.48.A3
CTTCTTTATCTACTACTTAACGATATAGTTGAGCGTAATCTGACCGGTCTCTTCCGTTGGTTCTAATTGGTAAGAAGCATTTTTGTCAGTGAGTGCTACTTTTTGGCGAAGATAGTTTCGGCCACCATGTTCACGTACAACTTCAATATGAACCGTGTATTCACCTTGCTCTAACGATTGACCGGCATCATTTTTGCCATCCCAAGCAAAACGATATTGACCAACAGGACGTGTTGCGGAAGTCACCGCATCAACGAGTTCGCGGTCGTAACGTCCGACTTTTCGCCACCAACTTCGTAAATCTTTAAGCCATTCATCTTGGCCGACCCAAAGCTCGATCGTTTTCACTGACTTTCTTTCACTGTTCTCTACCCATATCGCTACGTAAGGGCGCTTGTATGGAGAAGCCTCAATTCTTGGTAACTCGAAATGCACATCGAGCTTTGCTGTGTCAGGAAGCACCTCAGCCATGCCTAAGCTTGGTAAAAGAGACAAAGCAAGGAGCGATTTACTCCAATTCATATTTTTCATGTTTAACAACCTTTCAAATCCGTTGCGCCTTTAATTCACCCTCACACCGCCTCATGGAACGGATAGCGGGTTACGGTACGGCGACAAAATAGATAGCAAGTGAAATTGCAGACCCAAATACCGTCCATTTAATAGAGGTATTAAGTGTTTTTTTCTTAGGTAACAGTAAGCACACACCTGTCAGTACAAAGAAGACCATCAATAGCGCAGTAATATCGATGAACCACTTCCACACTTCACCGCTATTACGCCCTTTGTGTAGGTCATTCAACAATGCAATAACGCCATAATTCGTTGTTTCGACTTCCACCATTTCAGAAGTCACATCGACGAACACAGAAGCGTTGTAGCCAGGTCCTTTGAAGTCCATAGACACTTCACCGATGAGCAACTCACCGTCTTCAATCTCTGCGTAGATGTCTAAACCCGAAGGAACGCCAGATAGGTTTGCTTCTTCAAACAAAAACGTTTCAAAAGCAGACTCGTCGGCTTTCAGTCGACCGTCTTGGATCGTAAACAAACTCGTGGGAAGCGTTAGCGTAGAGTGTTGGATATTGGGTTGGCTGGATTCAAATAGCTCAGGGCGATTAAGGGTGATGCCTGTCACTGAAAAGAAAAGAACAACAAACAACAGCGCCATAGAAATATAAACATGAAGTCGACGAGCCCATGATTGAACCGCCCTACTTTTTAACGACATACAAACCAATACCTATAGATTTTATGGCGACAATTTAGTTGATAATCATTCGTATTGGCATTCAATTTACATTATTTACGTTATCCATAATGTAAGTGGCCGAGTTACAAGTTATTACAGAACGCTCCTAAGAATACCGTTAATGTATTAAGCAACATTTGCTTAGATAAGGGTCATCATGAAAAGTTTATTGCTAGGGGTAACCATTCTTCTACTGTCTGCTTGTAATTCAAATTCAAGCTCGAGTTCACCTAAATCCACGACACCGACGGCCGTTGCTAGCGTTGAAAATGTGGCTGACAAAGCGATGATCAAGCAGATCGGAGCATACATGAAATTGAATTACTGGGATGGATATAATTACGCCAAAAGACCCCACTACCTGATTCGTGTCAATGCTAAAGATGAGCCTATAAATGCATTCATTATTAATCCTCAGTCAGTTCTAAAAAGTGCGACCAAGATCAGTTCAGCAGAATCTGGTGGTATGAAAATCTATGAATACAAAAAGGAAATGCATAGTGCCGTAACTAAGATAAACAACGGTTCAAATAACCTGTACACCTTCGACTTACTTATTGATGGTCACAAATACTACGCACAAAAATACACGGATGCAGTCGCTAACAATCAACACCCATTTACCAATGACCTTTTATTTGCGCCTCATGAGGTATTCCACATCTATCAAACCTCTTGGGCGAACAAAAGCAATTGGCGACAGGACGTTGACAATTACCCTACAACCAAAAGCATTATCCAAGACGAGTTAATACTCACCGAGCTGTTTGATGGACTACCTAGAAAATTGACTAAGGTGGAAGCTCGTGAGCTGTTGAAACAATATGTGGCAATTAGGCAACGACAAATGCTTAACGACAATACATCGTTGGTTGAGAACATGGCCCTAGCACAAGAACGCATAGAAGGCTCGGCAGAATACATCACCGTCTTAACAGCCAGAAAAGTATATAAAAACAATAGCTTGAGCTTCGATAAAGGAAGAAG
>NZ_JBFRVX010000342.1:0-1280 GCF_041475345.1 Vibrio sp. 10N.222.48.A3
TGTTGGTAATAAGTCGCCATCATGTCGTTTGGCACGTTTCCAGGCTGGCTGGTGCGAGCGCGTGTCATGGGTGCCATAACCACACGGTTTTGCAGCTCTAGGCCTTTCAGTTCTGATGTTTCGAATAACTTGTTCATGATCTCTACCTTTATGAATTTTTAGTGCTGTGCCAATTCCAGTTTGATAATGAATTGGCACTTTGAAGTTACGGAGTTCTTAAATTATTTAGCTTCTGTGGGTGCAAATATTGAGTTGCTTTGTGGTTTCTCTTTTCGGTTAGCTTTAGCGATTAAGAACAAGCCGACGATAGGAACCACAACGGCTGCGAACGGAATCATGCCTGCGCCTAGTTGGCTGTCGAGTACCATGCCACCAAGGAATCCACCAAAGGCATTGGCTAAGTTAAACGCTGAGATATTCGCAGTTGCTGCTAGCTCTTGCCCTTCGCCACCGTGGTTCATTACTCGAAGTTGCATGGCAGGGACGTTCGCAAATGATGCAATACCAAAGACAAATGCAGCTGCAACGAAGAGGATTTTGTTGTCTACCACAAGGCCAACTACCACCAATGAAATGATCATCGCGATAGCCCAAAACATTGAAGCTTTGCCTAGGTTTTTATCTGAAGAGCGTCCGCCCAAGGTGTTACCGATGATTAAGCCAACACCCACTATCACTAAGATCCAAGTCACTGATTCTTGACTGTAACCTGTGATGTGCATGGCGATTGGCGCAAGGTAGCCGTAAAGCGTCATGAAGCCAGACCAAGCAAAAGCGGTGATTGCTAAGCTGATCAGTAACATTGGATTTTTGAACGCTAGAAGCTGAGTTTTGATGTCCTTCGCTTCACTGTGACCTGTCGACTTAATCGAAGTCAGAATGGCAAGCATCGCGATAGTGCCAAGTGCTGCCACGGTAAAGAAAGTGGTGTGCCAACCGAATTGCAAGCTGACCCATGTACCAGCTGGAACGCCAAGAACGTTAGCGAGTGTTAAGCCTGCGAACATCTGGCCAACGGCACGACCTGCCATTTTTTCAGACACTAAGTTGGTTGCAACAACCGCACCGATACCATAAAAAGGGCCTTGCACTAAGCCTGCGATAACACGGCTGGCAAGTAGAAGTGGGTAGCTAGGAGCAAGGGCTGATAAGACATTACCGATGATGAACAGTGCCATTAAGCCAATCAGCACCATCTTCTTGTTAAAACGTGCTAGGTAGATGGTTAAGATCGGGCCGCCGATAACGATAGCCAACGCGTAAGCACTGATAAGGTAGCC
>NZ_JBFRVX010000343.1:0-5057 GCF_041475345.1 Vibrio sp. 10N.222.48.A3
ATTGAGTTCTGAACACTACAGTGACCTTGAAAAGCGCAGAATAGTCTATCGCGCTGCGGGTGTTGTTGAGATGCTGCCAGTTATTGAGGGCTCTGATTACATCGGAGTGTTACCTATGT
Source organism: Vibrio sp. 10N.222.48.A3 (assembly GCF_041475345.1). Lineage (NCBI taxonomy): Bacteria > Pseudomonadati > Pseudomonadota > Gammaproteobacteria > Vibrionales > Vibrionaceae > Vibrio > Vibrio sp. 10N.222.48.A3. Next base: position 120 of record NZ_JBFRVX010000343.1, read on the forward strand.
CATCGGTGCGTTGTTTTTCTGAAAAGTACTCGGTTAAAACACTACCACTACCATTCGAATTGGAAGACCTCGATATGTGTATGATTTGGCACCCGAGTCGCACTAATGAACCTAGCCACAAGTGGTTGCGCGCTAAGATCAAAGCGGCAGCAAAAGACATATCAAGTTAGCCTCTAAAGGGCGATTAATGGAAAATGTTTGTGCGAATAGCCGTTATTCCCAGCACTGACATACGTTGATTGGATTTCGACCTAACTACAGGCAATCAAAAAGAGCCGCTTATCTGTTTTGACTGAGTCAGTCTGAATTGATAAGTGGCTCTTTTACTTGGTGTGGGTTTCGACATTAAAACTAAGAAACCTCAATGACATCTATTATTCGGTAATTTCTTGCAGAACTTCTCCAATTGAACCACTTGGTTGAGTGATACCCAGTTTGTTCGAAAGCGTTGGTGCAATGTCGTATGGCGTGACTGGACGCGAGATTTTCTGAGCTTCAACGTCGTAGCCTGCGAAGATGACAGGGACATGTGTATCGTACTTCCATGGCGAGCCATGAGTCGAGGCTATTTGAAGGCCTTCCATGTCGTTAATGTAGCTACGTGGAGCAAATACCACATACACATCGCCAGAACGAGCTGGGTGGTAGTTGTTCTTAATGAGCTGCATTACATGAGTATCAGGTACTCGGTTTGCCGCGATATCACTGCTTGATACGGCAAACGCCACTCCCTTCACTTTCGCTATTTCATCGGCGATCGCTTCCTGTACTTTAGCTAGGTCAAGTTTCTTCTCTGCGATTAAATCGTGATTCAGATAAATATAAGGCTGTGCGTACAAGCGTATTGCGTCTTTGGATAAACCAAACTCATCCTTCAACCTTTGCTCTACGCCACTCGAGAGCAGTGTGTCTTTATTGAAGTATTGAGCTTGATTGAAGCCAAGCGCATTTGCCGCAGGTGAAGATTCAGGTACACCGTGGTCGGCAGACAACACAATTAGTGTATTCTTTAGTCCGACTTGGTGATCAACGGTTTTAAGAAGCTTGGCGATCGTCTTATCGAGTCGAATTAGGTTGTCTTCTGTCTCTAGGCTTTCAGGGCCGTATAAGTGCACCACGTAGTCGTTTGATGAAAAACTTACAGACAGGTAATCGGTCACGTCACCTTGACCTAGCTTCTCTTGCATCAACAGTGTGCTTGCAAAGTTTTCTGTGATTTCATCGCCAGCCGGGCTAACGGTTAGCGTTGTGCTGTAGTACTTGTAACTCGCGGGGCCATAAGGGTGAGGGAAGGTGCGTTGGAAATCACCGAGTTTCACTTTGTGTTCGGTATCGTGCTCTTGCAGCGTGTAGTTTTCACGTGGTAATGAGAGCTCCCATTTCTGTTTCGAGTACTCTGCAGCAATCGCTTTCTCGTTCCAACGTGATACCCAATCTGGATACTCGTCGTAGTAATAGTTGCTGGTGACAAACTCAGATTGCGCTTTGGAGAACCAGAAGGCTTTACCACTGTGCCCTGCCAATGAGATCGCACCGCGGTCTTTCACTGATACACCGAACACTTTTGATTTGCCACTATTGGAAATCGTCAGTTCGTCACCAAACGTGGTGGAGAGTATTGGCTCTGGAGAGCGGCCATCGCCTTGTGCTGTCTTCTGCGTTGGGTCGATCTCTGTTGCTTTGTCGACACCCGCGCCAGAGGTCAACATTTTGTAGTTGCCGTCTTCTACGTTATACACCAAACGCTCTTCGCTACGGTCATACCAAACGTTACCTACCATGCCGTGTACGCTCGGTGGAGCGCCTGTTGCAAGCGACACATGGCCCACGATCGTTTCCGTGTTGCCATGTTGGTAGTTCGCGTTGGTGTAGTAAGTGCCGTCATCCATTAAGTACCGGAAACCGCCTTCACCGAAGTTGTGCTTATATCGTTCGATTAGGTCTGCGCGCAGGCCATCTACCGTGATTTGAAGGACTAGATTTGGCTTCTCTGCTGCTGAGGTAGGGAAGGCACAGAGTAACGCGAGTGTAAGTCCTGAAAGCTTGGTGTATTGCATAGAAGTTCCTTATTCAGCGTTGCCGCAGAGTTCTAACGTTTGGTCAGATTTCTAACGTTTGGTCAGATTTCTAACGTGTGTATAGTGCAAGTCGTATTTTAGTATTGCTTGTGAAGATTGTTGATTCATAACCGTTGGCACCTTTAGTTAGTTCATTCTTTAACTAGCTCACAGCTTTAGCTAGTTCGTATCCTTAACTAAACGCAGGCCCATATCTGACATAGTGATCGATTGGCTTGCGAAGTCGCGACGGTAACTTTCAGATTCGTTTTCGTCATAAGCAAAGCTGCCACCGCGAACCGATTTATGTGATAAACCAACGTCGCTGTGTTTTGCGTTGTTAGGATTGTCTGTTGGACCGAATCGGTAGAAAGTGTCATCGAAGGCATCAATCACAAACTCACCCACGTTTCCGGTCATGTCATATAAGCCTAGTTCATTTGGCTTCTTTAGCCCGACTGGATGTGCGCTATTTTTAGAATTTGCTGAGTACCACGCAACATCATCTAAGTTATTGGAACCACTGTAAGTATAGCCTTTGCTCTTGTTGCCACCTTTCGCTGCAAATTCCCATTCAGCTTCAGTCGGCAGACGGTATTCTTCACCTGTAAGTTCGTTCAATTGTTCAACGAAGTAGTTCGCCTGTTGCCAACTTAAGTTATTGACCGGAACTTGTGGGTTTTGGAAATAACTGAGAGATGAACCCATCACCGATTCGAACAATTCTTGAGTCACCTCAAACTTTGCAATGTAGAAACTATCTACAGTTATATTTCGTGCTGGTCGTTCTGCTTTGGTCGCTTCAGGATCGTTCGAACCCATGGTGAATGTACCACCTTCAACTAGCACCATTTCTTGGTCAATTTGTTGGGCGATGGGGTGTGTAGGCACGCTCGCACAGCCGCTTAGGAAAATAGTCATGGTGACGCTGCTGATCGCCGCTATTTGTTTGTAATTAAAAAATTTCATCACGTGCCTCGAATGTTCGAAATAGAGGGCAATTTTAACGTTTAAGGTCATTCCTATTGGTTATAAAGGGTATAACATGCCACTGATTGAAATAGGCATTATGATGGCTACAGACACTAAGATAGGTAGATAAATCATGCACATTACTCAAGGTCCACAATACAATGGTAAAGCGTCTAAACGCTTGCATGTTATGGCTAAGCCAATTGGCGCAGCGTGCAACATCGACTGTAAATATTGTTATTACCTAAGTAAGCAAGATTTGTTGGAGTACAAGAAAGGCAGTTCTCCGAGAATGGATGATGAGACGCTAGAAACCTACATCCGACAATATATCGAAGGTCAAAACACGCCTGAAATTATCTTCTCATGGCAGGGCGGCGAGCCAACTATGCTGGGTTTAGCGTACTTTGAAAGAGTGGTTGAACTACAGAAAAAGTACCGACCTGAAGGTGTGTTGATCTCAAACGATCTGCAAACCAATGGCACACTGCTCAATGACGATTGGGGCCGATTCTTAGCAAAGAATAACTTCCTGATCGGCTTGAGTATTGAAGGTCCTGAAATGCTGCACAATGCGTATCGTGTTAACAGAGCAGGCCGTGGCACATTCAAACAAGTGATGGCGGCGGTTGAGTTGCTGCACAAACATCAAGTTAAATTTGCAACGTTGACTTGTGTGAATAACCTCACCAGTCAAAATGCACTTGAGGTGTATCGCTTCCTACGTGATGTGGTGAAGTCTCCACAAATGCAGTTTATTCCTATCGTTGAACAGAAAACCTTTAGAACGGTTGCGCCACAAACATCCCAAGTGAGTGAGCAGCTAAAACAAGGCGAAAAACGCCTGATCCCCGGCCATAAAGACTCGATCATGGAATCGTGGTGTGTGTCGGATTTAGCTTGGGGTAACTTCCTGATCTCTGTGTTTGATGAGTGGGCGAAGAACGACATCGGTAAAGTGTTCGTTCAGTATTTTGAAGCGAGCTTAGAAACGTGGATTGGTCGTCCGAATCCGCTTTGCACTCTGAATGAGATCTGCGGTAAAGGCCTAGCGATGGAGCCAAACGGTGATGTGTTCTCTTGTGACCACTACGTTTACCCTGAATACAAAATTGGCAATATCCACCACGAGAAGCTTGATGATTTAGCGTACAGCGCACCACAGCAAAAGTTTGGTTTCGCTAAATCACGCACAATGACCAGTCAATGTCAGCAGTGTGATTACAAGTTTGCTTGTCATGGTGAATGTCCTAAAAACCGCTTTATCAAAACTCGCGCAGGCGAACCGGGCTTGAACTACTTATGTGCAGGTTGGCACAAGTTCTTTTCTCATGTCGACAAGTCGATGGCTTATATCGCTCGTGCGATGGGGCATCCGGTTGCTCATGGCAAATTCAGTGATTCAGTATTGATGGCACATCGTGCAAAACAGGCGCAACAAACTACGTTCGAGACCAAGTTTTAACTCGTTTTTTGGGTCAACAGGTCCAAGACAAATTTAATCAGATACGAGTCTAAGGACAGGCTAAGTTCTCCAGTTTAAGGTAATACTATGATGAAGAAGAGTTTAGCGACGGCTGTTGCTCTATTAGTTTCAACGTCCGCATTGATTTCAACGTCTGCGATGGCAGCGAATAGCGTTCAGCAAACTGTTGACGCACCGGCACAAAATATCAATCAAGTGCTCGAAATGACGGACACTCAAACCCGTATTCAACAGTTGTCTTACATGGCACAAGATCAAAATCAATCTGTTGAAAATCGTACTGGTGCACTGCAAGAGCTTGCTTCATATCCAAGCCAGAATGCGCTGGTGGCGGTGGCAAGAGGTTTGAAAGATCAAAACCCTGAAGTTCGTGAGGCTTCGATTATCGGTTCTTCGCCATATCAACTTGAGCATCGTTGGGCC
>NZ_JBFRVX010000344.1:0-3875 GCF_041475345.1 Vibrio sp. 10N.222.48.A3
GCATCTCTTGTTCAGACACTTCTTCGCCTTTGTTCTTATGATAGAAGTAAAAACAAGCCGCGCGACCTAAACCATAAGAGGTGCCGAAACTCATTGCCGCTGCAGCCACCGCACCTACCGTTTGACCATAAACTGGAATTAGCTTTATCAACTGTCGAGTGCCCAGCTTCATTCCGTATTGCAAAGCAAAACTGCTTCCCAGAGTGCCTATCAACTCACTGAAGACTCTCTTGTTCCACTCGACCCCATATTGATTCGCTAAACTATGAAGCATTTTCGCTTGAATCGCAGGTACCGACACCAAACCAACACCCGGAATCAGGTCGCTCGCTGCTGCACTTCCTGCATACCAAAGCACTTCGTTTTCAACTTGATCAAAGTTGGCTTCTTCTTGCGTGGAGTGCTCTTTGTCTTGCACCATCATTCCAATAACAGGAAGAATACTGGTCAGCTTTTCTAACAAGATGTCATAGTTGTAAATTGAACCACTGTTATTGCTCGAGTCATCCGTTTCGAAATCGACCGCGACGGATTCAAACTCTTTACCCCAAGCCTTCTCTACTTGGTTGGTGTTGAACTGAACCTGCCTTGCTCGATCTGTTTCACCGGAAGACAACACTGCAGTATGAACAAGCAGCAAGTGTTTAATTTTCTTCTGTTTCTTAATCTGCTTTAGAGCCGCAAGCACTGAGGATTGTTCAGGTTCGTCGGCTTTCATTACAACGACTAATGCATTACCTGCCTGACCAATCTCTTCCAGATCCTCTTTCGCATCATAATTCGCTTCGCTTAGTCCTCTGGTATCGAGAAAGCGCATCACGGGTTTGTCTTGTGGGAATTCGTAAGACATCGCCGTCATGGTACAAGGTGCAAAACCATTGCCCACTTCAACAGAAGAGTCGCCAGTCACCGCCTGAATAAACGATGACTTGCCCGCCCCCGTTTTTCCCAACAGCCACAATGTTGGCAGATGCTGACGCTGGTATTCATGGGCCTGAGTAAGATCTGGGTTCTTGCTCGGATTAATGAAGTCTTTTATTTGATCAAACATGTTCAGAGTAACGCTCACTTGATGTTGAGATTCGAGTTGATGACAAAGCAATACTGACTTATATAATCACAAATCATATTAAACTTATGTTTGTTCAGTCGCACAGGTTTACAATACCTAAACGCTTGTTTTTATTTGCGCGCTCATTTTTATAGACGCTTTTTTATACGTGCGGGTATCATCGTATTGATTCACACATCGAACAAACATCAACAAACACAGAGAAGTAAAAGGTAAGTATGGAACAAATTTATTTAGCTGGCGGTTGCTTATGGGGCGTACAGGAATTTATTAAGTACGTTCCTGGTGTTATCAGCACAGAAGCAGGCCGTGCCAATGGAAGCACCCACCAGCTAACAGAAAACGGGTCGACGCAGCAAAGCGATTACGATGGCTATGCAGAGTGCGTACAAATTGAATTTGATCCAAGCGTTACGTCTGTAATGATTTTGATGAAACACTTGTTTGAGATTATCGACCCTTACAGCGTGAATAAACAAGGTGTCGATGTCGGAGAAAAATACCGCACAGGCGTTTACAGTACTAACGCAGAACACTTAACCGAAGCTAAGCACTATATTGCCTCTCGTGACGACGCCGACCGTATCGCACTCGAGATATTACCGTTAACTCACTATGTCGCGAGTGATGACATCCACCAGCATCACTTAAGTCACTTCCCTGAAGATCACCACTTGTGCCATATCCCTTGGGATCTGCTGCATAAGTATAAATCACAGTAGTCACGACGTAAGATTGAGATGGTCACGACCTAAGATCGATAAAGCCTCAACAGATATTACCCGTTGAGGCTTTGGCTTTATCGGTGCTAATGGCCAAGACAGCTATCGTGAATTGGTTTGATAGCTCAAACCATTAAGCATTAGCCATTAGCCAATAAGTTACTTAGTCGTATTCTCAAGCACGTAGTCCGGACCCGCGGTTTCAGCCGTCACGACCGCAAGTTTAGACACATCTGCGCCTTCACCTTGGTAAGCGTTAATGCCGTTAGTAACGGTCATTGCGGGCAACTCAACAGAGAAGCTCGAGATCTGCTCAGATGCTGTCACTTGGCCAACATATGTTTCATTGTCATACGTTGCGCCCATTAGCGGGTAATCTTGCGTTGCACGTACACTTACAAACTCAGGAGATTGCGAGTTATCAACCACGTTGTGTTTGAACGCCACATCAACACCTGCATAAATCTTTTCAACTTCCGCATTATTGAACAGGCTAACACGGTGAGTTTGGTTGCCATAGATAATGCCCCACTCAGTGTCGACTAGAGAGTTATTTTCGATGGTGATGTTTTTCGGCGTCCACTGCTTGTTCAGCTCTTTGCCCTTCACCGATTGATCTAGCTGCTCACCATTCGCTACGTCGATGATACCTGTGTTAATAACAATGCCGCCACGTAGGTCAGCATTGCCTTCAATCACACCGTCACGTCCACGAGTATTCGCAATGTAGTTATTACGGATCACATGGTCTTCGTCGTAGATTCGAATACCACCCGTTAAGTTCTTTTTATTACCTAGAATAATGTTATTTTCAACACTACTTCCTTTACCATGACGCAAAGAAATCAAAGCTGAACTTTCAAAAATTGTATTTCCAGAAATTGTGTTGCCACCCGACTTAACTGAGACAAGCTCGCGCTCGCCATCCATGTCGATCATCAAGTTATTAACGAATTTTGAATTAGAGTCCCACTGAGAAGATTTTGAATCACCAATACGAAGTGCTTCCCAGCTGTTGCCGTTGTAACGAATCGCCTCTTTGATATCGAATTCATTGAACTGGTTAGGCTTTTGGTCCATGAAGATGTTATTTGCGATCAGGTGGTTGTCAGCTGTGTCATCTTTTTGCACACCAATCAAAGTGCCGCGCTTCTGCTTACCTTCGAAACGGTTGTTGATGACTTTGCCGTCTTTACCCCACAAAGAAACCCACAGGTATCTTGGGTATTCAGAACGACGCTCATCTGGTTGATATTCATAAGCGTGGTTGAAATAATAAAATGTTGAATTCTTTAAAGTGTTGTTGTCGCCCATCATTCGTACGCCGCCAAACCTTTCGTTTGGACCGCCTTCGGTAAACACTAGGCCATCAAGCGTGATGTTATCGCCTTTCAGTTCAAACTGAACTAGGCCAGTTAACCAGGCGGAACCCGCTTGCTCGGCTTTAATGGTGATGTCATTCGCCGTAATCGTCACTTGACCTAAGTTTGCGTATTTACCGGCAGGGATAATAACTTCGTCGCCATCTTTTAGGTTTTCAAATTGTGCTTTAAGCGCAGCGACTTGCTCTTCTGATGCAACGGCTAATGTGTTGCCATCGACCTCAGTTAAGCGGTCACTGTTCAATAGGTAACTACGGTCGATTTCGCTAATAGCTGGCGCAGCTTGTTCAGCGACACTGACTACGGGTGCTGTTTTCTCTTGTGTCGTACAGCCTGTTGCAAAAGCGAGCGTGAACGCGCTAATAATGCTTACCGATAATAGTTTTTTGTTCATCGTACATCTCACGTTAAAGTTTGGATTATAAAAATGACGGCCACCCATTTAGGTGGCCGTGATGTTATTTAGGATGCGTATTAAATTAGCCTTCGGCTGGAGTCACTTCGTCTTGTTGCTCGACTTTGTCATCGACTGCTTTAACAAGTAACAGACCAACAGAGAACACAATCAAACCACACAGAACGAATACCATGCGTCCCCACATAGGGTTTGGCAGTACGAACATAGTCATTACACCCACACCCGCTACCGCGATAAGTGAACCCAACATACGACGTTGCTTGTTATCCAGTTTCTTCTGT
>NZ_JBFRVX010000345.1:0-220 GCF_041475345.1 Vibrio sp. 10N.222.48.A3
ATTGATTAGGTTTAGAAAAGTTAAGAGATACTAGTGTCCCGTTCGTCTAGAGGCCTAGGACACCGCCCTTTCACGGCGGTAACAGGGGTTCGACTCCCCTACGGGATACCATCTTTAAGTATTCTCTTCTATTAGAGTATTTAAAAATGGTTCATTAGTTTGAATCAAGCTCTTTAACAATTTGGAAAGCTGACTGATTGATTTACTTACGAGTAATTCA
>NZ_JBFRVX010000346.1:0-5792 GCF_041475345.1 Vibrio sp. 10N.222.48.A3
GTATTACTTATGGAGGGAGGTTTGGTTCAGGAAATTCCCAATAATTTTAAGCAGGAAGCTCAAGATGTATAAATCTGAAAGAATACTCTGCCCAGATAATCATTCTGAATTATCTGGTGCTGCATTGATGGAGCAATACAACCAATTTTTTGGTGGAGACGATTGGGTTACGTTCTCTGGATGCCCGGCTGTTACCTTGACTAAAGTAGGAGTTAAAGGCTTCGAAAATTTTCCAGAAGGGGATGAGGCTATTACTATCGATTCTGGTTGTTACATCGAGTCGTCTAACCTTCCTGCTTTCCCTTCCGGCATCACAAAGCTGACCAGCGTTTCAGTTAACGACAGGCCTTTTGGAAAAATAGTGATCGGGCAAGGTTGTGTGCTTCAAGGAACTACTATTTGTGCTTATGAAAAAGTATCTATAGGAAACAATGTTATGTTTGGTCCAAATACAGTGGTTATGGATTGTAGTGGTCATGCTCTTACTAATAGAGGTCATCCAGATGAGCTTGATCGTCTAACAGCTGAGCCCATAACAATAGGCAATGATGTTTGGATAGGTTATGGGTGTATTGTTTTACCTGGCGTTAATATTGGCGATGGAGCAGTTATAGGGGCAGGTAGTGTTGTCACAAAGGATATACCGGCTAATTGTATGGCTGCGGGTAACCCGTGTACTGTAAAGAAAAAGGAATTAAGTTAATCGAAAGTTGAGCTGGCAACATACACATACAAGTTTTCCCTAAACCACCTATTTTGATAGTGCTTCCTGTCACTTAATTTTCCCGAATGACTTGTAGCGGTCAATTGAGCTAGGAGGCACTCCGTTTACATCAAACTCTACAATATTGTGTAATGTCACTGTTGGTTCGTTTTGACTAAATTGTAAACTGGTCAATATTACCTAAAAGACAAAAGCTGATCAGTGAACTGTACTTTTTCGATACTGGATAGCACGTTCAAGCCATCACGTGAAACAACGGTATCATTAAGTTGAATTTTACCATTCCCCAGTTCATGGATCTGGTATTCACTTTTAGGGCCATGGGCGATCACTGTATTTACCCCCGCGTTTCCGGTTACGCGGTTGTCATGCTCGTTGATCTCAATATTCGCATCATTGTTACCTGATAGCGTTAGTTTAGTAAGATATTTAGAGTGATGAGTATAGGACGTCGCTGGGTCATACCTCATTTTAAATGTTCCGGTGAATGTATCGGCAAGGTATGCATCGTAAGTCAATGTTGGAGAGAAAATCTGCTTCACTATCGCTTGTGCATCGGGGTCTTCTTTTGAGAAATCGTCGCGGGTTTTAACTTGGTATAACCCCCACATACCTTTGCCGTTGTATGCTCCCCAAAGCCCGTAGTAGCAGTCAATTACAGCGGCAAAGTACTCTTGATCAACGCTGACTTCTTCTTGCCACTCTTCTAAAATATCACGGGGTGGCGTGTAAGCATGGTGTAATGCTTGTCTCTGTATCGCATTAAATTCTTTTTGAAATTCTGGTAATGCGGTTACTGCATCTTCAGGCGCGTTAAAAACCCCGATGCCATAGTCATGGACTAAATGCAGTATTTCCTCATAAGAGGCGTCACGATGCTCTTCATAATCTTGTTGGACATACCATTCACCGCCTTCAACCTGAATCTCTTCTTCGAACAAGGGCTGCCCGGGCAAGTCATCGTTGTATCGTGGCTCATCGTAATAATTCATTAGCTTTAGTATTGCGCCATTGTTGGCCATCGCGTTTGCAATCTCGCGTTTTGAGTCAGTGCTCCCATACTTAGTGCCATCAACAGGGGTTAGATAGTGGTTGAGAACATTGACGGCTTTGACTATTTGATAATCGCTCAGGCGATCCATAATCAAAATATGGATAGATTTGCCATTCGGGGCATTGACCGCTACATATCGGTTGTAGCCTGCTTGAGAGTATTCAACGAATTGAGAGGGAACGGCTTCAATCGTGACCCCATGTACAACTGACGGTGCTGCGTTTGCCTGATTGAATAGCGATTTATTTTGATTTGAACCGCATCCAATGAGAAAGATAGCTGTCGCTAAGGTAGCTAAAGATAGAGTTTTCATGACACACCTTATTATTCATACGAAGTATCAATATACGGAACTGCAGTGCGTTGTTTAGTGACAGAAGTTGCTGTTAGACAAACCCATACAATACCTTACAAATCGAGGCTTAATTCGTTGCTACTAACTTTACCGGCTGCGAGTGAAGTAAAAATGAAAGCCTCAAATCAATGGGCTTGATTTTGCTACCAAATTTGAGTTCTTTGTTAGGGGGGATGACTTGTCGTTTCAAGATACGTGAGAGTGGCTTGAAGAGTCGTTGAGGATCGGTGATCTAATTCACTTTCAAGTATTTCATAAACCGTATGTGCTTCAAAGTTTGCCAACTGTGGATAAAGCAACGGCTCTTCCAAAAGCAACCCGATCAGTTTCTTCTGGGGACAAACACCGTTAAGCGCAAGTTGATTGAGCGCTGCGTGCTGAATGCCGATATACGAATGTTTGATCAATTCTAATAATTGTTGCTCGTCATTGATGTGTTTTATTAAGCCGACTCTTAAAGATAGGCAGGGTGATGACATCAGTGACAAACGGTTCTGTTGTATCCAATCATCGCCAAGCCAGTCGAGGATGTCGCCGATATTTTCGGATTGCTCATCTAGCAAGAGTTCTAACGTGAGCTGATTAAAGCGTGATGATTGTACATCGGAAAAGCTTATATTGTGTCTACATAAGGCATGAATCAAGGCGTGAAATGCCGCTTTGGTTAGATGACTTATTTTGTCGTCAGAGCAAAGGCCGCACAGCCATGTTTTGTTTGAGCAAAACTCTAGAGCGATCGCTTGATTTTCTAGAGCCTCTATCTTTGCAGATCTGTTAGAACGCTTCTTTACTGAAGTAGAAGTAGATGCGACGGTAGAGTCAGCGTTAGAGATAGCAGGTGAGTGAGCTTGTTTTAATGCATCAAGTGTTGATGTAATAAGTGCTGACTGTTCATTGGTGCCATTGATTACCGTGTTATTCATTTCATCTATAGGGGCGATGCTCGTTGTTGTTCTAGGTTTTAATGAAGAATCCGCAACTATGATACCTGATGTCCCTAAAGTGAGTTCTTTTAAATAGCTTTGGTGGCTAGTTTTTGGGTTTTTCGAAAGGTGTTCAATTAACAGTCGCTTGATAGAGTTACTACAAGCTTCCTGCTGAAGTTGTTGCTGAATAAAGGCAACGCTAAATTGTTCGGAAGTTTCAGTTAATAGGCTGTTTAGGCTGTCGAGTTGTTCTGACTCTTCCAACTTTGAAAACACTTGATAGAAATGGGGTATAAAACGGGCTAGTTGCAACTGTTTATGCTGAGTTTCCAAATTTGAAATCAGTAAAATAACCGCTGCGGTTGCATTGGCTAGATTCGGTTTATTTTGAAGTTGGTCAATGACATGCAGTTTATCTTTGTTACTCAGTAGCCCTATGAGTGAGTTGAGCAGCATACCAGATAGCAGCAATTCAAAATTAAGGTGCTTTATATCTACTAGGTAATTCCATTTCGTTAATTGATGTACAGAGCTCTCTCTGATGGATGGGTCTGAATGAGACAGGCCGTTTAAAAATACCTGCAGATATTCACGACAATCCATTTCAGATAGACGCTGAAATGCGACTTTTTGGCAGCTAATATCAGGGTGTTGTGTGGCTTTGTACAAGACTATTTTGTCTTGAGTGTTTCTCAAAAAAATCCGAGTATCAGCGGTGCTTTTGAGTACGTTGTTTTCATTTAGCAGAGTAGGGGAGTGACGCGAAAGTAAAGCAATGAGTTTGCCTTTTAGATCTGGCTCGGGGTCATTCTGAAGTCGGTGTAGTAAACGCAGAGACTGTTCGTGATCTAGTTGGTGTTTGTGATTGTCTAAAATCCGCGCAGCAATCAAGCTGATGTCATCTCCGTCATTCCAACCCCCATCCCAGTAGTCATTTTCGTCGCATACTGCTTCTAATAATACAGGAACAGCGAGTAGAGAGTGTTGGTTGTTCTCAATAGCCATTAACGATGCCAATTTAATTTCGCTGTCGTCCCAGTATTGATAGCAGTTGAGGATGGGCTCAATAGGCGCTGCATTATCTAAAGCGAGGCATTCAAGACTCGTGAGAACAAGGTCAGGATTCTGGGACTCTAACCTTTCTATAATCAGATATTTAGTGTTTTGAAAACGGCTTAATATTTGTGCTGCCAATACCTGTTCGGATAGGTTTCCAGTCAAGTAGATGTGTTTAACTTTGTGAAGTAATTTATCTAGAGACATATATTCAAGCACCACTGAATTAACAAGTTTGAATAATAACTCTTATCATTTCTAATTGTATGATCCTAATCATATCTTTAATGTTTCATGTGTTAATAATAGGGGTGGATGATAGTAACCCCGAAGGAATGTCGATGAGCATCGCACTAAAAAGCTTGGTAGGAGTGTGTGCCCTTTTCTCTGCAACTCTATACGCCGCTCTGCCCCCTATGAGTATAAATACGGCGAAGGCAGAACTCGGTAAACGACTGTTTTTTGATACGCGCTTGTCCGGGGACGACTCGATATCGTGCTCCAGTTGCCACATTCCATCTAATGGTTTTTCTTACCCTGAACCGTTGAGCCCTGCCTATACGGGGAGTGATGGATTTCGCAATGCTCCAACACTTATTAATACAGCCTATAAAGAGGTGTGGTTTCACGATGGTCGTATTGGCACCAACCTAAACGATGTGGTGCGGGAGAATATCACTGAAGACTGGCTGATGAATATGGACATGCGTTTGATGCAGGAACGCCTCAAACAAGATCCAATATACGTTGAGATGTTTAAAGCGGCCAATCTTGGAGAACCGTCAAATGGCGGAGTACGCAAAGCTCTGCCTGAATACCTAAAAACATTGACTTCGAAAAACGTCCCTTTTGACAAGGGTGAGCTTAGCGACTTAGCCAGCCAGGGAGAAAAGCTGTTCACAGGCAAAGCGGGGTGCAGCCAATGCCATCGTGGTGCTCTGTTTTCGGACGGAAAGGCACACAATACCGGAGTGCCAGAAAATCATGAGATATTTTTAGACCCAATGCGACATCAATCTTTTCTTGCCTACAACATGTTTATGGGTGTGCAAGATTACTTAACGTTAAAGCGCGATGTTGGTGCGCATGTTCAAACTCATAAAGCGGATGGTAGCGATCGCGGTAAGTTCATAACGCCAACGCTGCGAGAGCTCACTCAAACTGCGCCGTATATGCACAATGGCATGCTTACCACGCTTGAAGATGTGGTTGAATTTTATAATCAAGGTGGTGGCGAAGACTCAAACAAAGACTCTCGACTCACCACGCTTTCCCTAACGGACTATGAAAAAAAGGCGCTGGTGGCTTTTTTGGAATCGTTATCTGGAGATGCCCTTATAGGCGAAGAATACGAATGGTTAGACTATGACTTCGGCTACGAATACACGGAGGATTGGTCAAATGCTCGTAACTAAACGCTCTGTATTAAAGGCAGCACTCTTTATTCTTATTGGGATGACGGGGCTTCCCAATGTTGTTAATGCAAAGGTACAGCTTGAGCCTCTAGGGGAGGTGCCTGTGCCTGCGGATAATAAACAAACACCAGAAAAAATTGAGTTGGGAAAGATCTTATTTTATGACGGTCGGCTAAGTGGCGATACGACTAGCCCATGTGCTGGTTGCCATATTCAATCTCAGGGCTGGGGTTTTCCTGATGACCTATCCATGGGATATCCG
>NZ_JBFRVX010000347.1:0-5862 GCF_041475345.1 Vibrio sp. 10N.222.48.A3
GTCTAGTGTCTGACATCAACCCAAATAACTTGGTTGTAAACAGCAACAGCATGGTAAAAACGATTGTTAACCATAACCCACATGCGATTGGATTCATCTCTGTTGGCTCTATCGACCGTTCGATCAAAGCAATCACATTTGAAGGCGTTGAGCCGACATCTAAGAACATCGCCAACCACAGTTATGAATTGGCTCGCCCATTCTTATTGCTGCACAAAACTGAATCAGTTTCTGACGAGAGCAAAGATTTCATTAAGTTCGTGAAGTCAAAACAAGGGCAAGATCTTATCGAAGAGTACGGTTACACGCGCATCAAGTAACTATAAACGCATTAAGTAGCTACAAACGCATTAAGTAACTACAAACGCATTAAATAACTACACACGTATCAAGTAAGATAACGACTTTTGTGATGTTGTTAGGATGCTGATGATATCGCCTTGATAGACAAAAACAAAAAGAGAGAGCCTTAAGCTCTCTCTTTTTTGAATCTATAATCTTCGCTAAAAGCAATTCTACTTATAAAAAAGCTCTAGAAGTGAAGTTGAATCACCGAAACAATCACAGCACCAGGACGACGGATGCCTTCGATTTCTACACGGATTTCGCGTTCAATCTCTAGGCCTTTCTTAATTGGCGTTACTTTTGTTAGCGTACTTTTAGCGCGAACGTTACTGCCCGATTTTACAGGGTATGGGAAACGTACTTGGTTAAGACCAATGTTTACAACCATCTTCGCCGTTGGGAATTGAGATTTGTCAGGATCAACACTGTCTGTCAGTCGAGGAAGCAGAGACAAAGTCAGAAAACCATGTGCAATGGTTGTTTTGAACGGAGAATCTGTTTCAGCCTTAGAAGGCTCTGTATGAATCCACTGCATATCTTCAGTAACGAGGCCAAACTGGTTGATTCTGTCTTGGCTTACATTGATCCAATCACCAGTATGGATCACTTCACCGATCTGCTGTTCAAGCTCATCAAATACAAGTTGTGCTTCTGGCTTAAGTACGATCTGTGGTTCAACAGGCATCTCTGGCGCATCTTCATTGACAGCAGGTTTGTGGTGATCACGAACCCACGCAAAGAAATGACTATTTTGCGTGCGATTCAGAAAGTCTCCCCAGTAATCTCTAAGAGCTGGAGACATCCATTGCATAAACTCTGAGTGTTGCGAAGACACGCTGTCGCCTCGGTGTTTAAATAAATCAATGACTTTCATAAGAACCTCAATGCACAAAATATTTCAATATAACTTGGTAATTTTGAAACACTTCACACTATTGTGCAAATACTTTCGAGCATACAAGTGTTAGCCGAACACTTATATATCCAACAAAAACAACAACCTAAGAATAAAACACCATTTTATTGGAGAGCTTTAATTGGAGTATTAACTCTACCTTATAATAAACATTTCATTATATAAACAGATTCTTTATTCACAAGTGGAATAAAAAAGGCTTAGCACAATGCTAAGCCTTCGTTTTTACAAGAAATTAATTACCAAGGAGAAACCTTGTAAAGGGCTCATCCTACAAGACACTAACTTCCCTATTCATCGTCCAGTGGAATCAACTTGGTATTGCCACCGTGTGCCTTCTCACGCTTACGTTGCACGAATGCATAGAAGCCAGGGATTAGGAACGTACCCGCTAACAACACACATAGCAGGCCACCAATCAGAGAAATACCCAATGAGTTTTGACTCACGTGACCAGCACCCGCAGCGAAGATAAGCGGGAATATACCTAAAATGAATGACCAAGACGTCATGTTCACAGCACGAAAACGCAGCGTACCGCCCTTCACCGCCGCATCTTCAATCGGTGCGTCTTTCTCTTCACGCTCAACCTTTGCGAATTCCACAATCAAGATTGCGTTCTTCGCGGCCAAAGCTATCAAGAGGACCAAACCAATTTGTGCATAGAGATTCAGCGGTGTGCCTGTCAGGTTCAGCGCCAAGAAAGAACCTAAGGTTGCAACCGGTACCACTAAGATAATCGCTATAGGGATTGTCCAACTCTCGTACTGCGCCACCATGAACAGATAGATGAAGATCAGAGCCAGTGCAAAAGCAAAGATCGCTTGGTTGCCTGCCAATACTTCTTGATAAGCCATGCCTGTCCATTCGTACTGGTAGCCTTGAGGCAGCACGTCAGCTGCGACACGTTCCATTGCAGCAATCGCATCACCGCTTGAGTAACCCGGTGCTGGTTGGCCTTGAATCACCGCACTGCGGTACATGTTGTAACGCCATGCTACGTCTGGTTCAAAGATCTGATCGTAAGTCACCAATGTGCTTAACGGGATCATCTCGCCATTAGACGAACGCACGTGGAATCGTTGTAGGTCATCCATGCTGCTACGGTGTTCACTGTCTGCTTGCATGGTGACACGGAAATTCTTACCAAACATGGTGAAGTCATTCACGTACATTGACCCAAGATTGCCTTGTAGCGTTTGGAATATTTCCGATAGGGGAATACCTAGCTGTTGCGCTTTCTCACGATCAATATCGACATAGTAGTGAGGTACATTGGCGCGGAAGGTACTGAAGGTATGTGAAATCTCAGGCTGTTTATTTGCCTCAGCAATCACGTCATTCATTACCATCGCCAGATCAGTGCGGCTACGACCTAATGTATCTTCGAGAACAAACTCAAAACCAGACGCAGCACCCATGCCCGGAACCGCAGGAGGTCCCATTGCAAATACAATCGCTTGAGGCAGTTCTGTTGCTGCTCGGCCATTAATACGTTGTGAGATAGCTTGCGCTGAATGTTGACCGTCTAGTGCGTTACGCATTTCCCAATCGTGGAGCTTGATGAACATCGACGCACCATTCGAAGCTGAAGCGCCCGTCATGAATGCATAGCCGTTAACCAGTGTCACACCATCAACGCCCGGCTCTTGCTCAACCATCTCTAGTAACTGCTCTGTCACATCTTCTGTACGAGACAGCGATGCCGCGTCAGGAAGCTGCACGTTAACCAGCAAGATGCCTTTATCTTCTTGAGGTACGAAAGCCGTAGACGTGGTTTTCGCGAAGTAAGTTACCGCTGCTAGCGCCACAACGAAGAAGGTAAACAGCAGAACACCCTTTTTCACAAGGAAGCCTGCAATTTGACCGTACTTGCTGGTTACTGATTCAAGACCACGGTTAAACGCTTGGTACCAACGTGCTGTGTTACCACCGCCCTGCTTAAGAACCAATGAACACAATGCTGGCGACAGCGTTAGAGCGTTAATAGAAGAGATCACAACCGCGATACAGATAGTCAGAGCAAACTGGCGATACATGATGCCGGTAATACCTGGCAACATCGCTACAGGGATAAACACGGCAAGCAGTACCAATGTAGATGTCACAATTGGACCGGTCACTTCTTTCATCGCGATCAGTGTTGCTTTTCGCGGTGAAATGGTAGGATCTTTGGCCATCGTAGTATCTACGTTCTCGATAACCAAGATCGCATCATCTACTACGATACCAATCGCCAAAATCAAACCAAACAGGGTTACTGTGTTGATGGTAAAGCCGGTCATCTGCATGACCGCAAAAGTACCAATCAAAGATACCGGAATCGCAACCACAGGAATCAAGGTTGCACGGGCACTGCCCAAGAACAAGTACGTTACTGCGATAACCAGCAAAATTGCTTCGATGAGTGTTTTAACTACACCTTTAATCGACTCAGCAACGAATAGTGTGGTGTCGTAACTCGCCTCGTAAGCAACGCCTTCAGGGAAATTTTTGCTTAGGTTGTCTAGCATCGCCATGACTGCTTTACCACTTTCCAGCGCATTAGCGTCTGACTGAAGTGACAGCGTTACGATTGAAGCGTCTTGACCACGGTATTTACCGTTACCATCGTAGAACTTTTTACCTAGCTCAACACGTGCAACGTCTTTTAAATAAACCGTTGAACCGTCTTGATTTGCACGAAGCACTACATTTTCAAACTCATCAGCCGTTTCTAATCGGCCTTTTGTCACCAAGTTGAATTGCACTTCTTGCGCGTTGTTATAAGGCGCTGCTCCAATACGGCCTGCAGCGACTTGAACGTTCTGCTCCGCCAAAGCGCGATTCACGTCAGAGGTAGTTATATTGAGGTTAGCCATTTTTTCAGGATCTAACCAAACACGCATCGCGTATTCACCACCACCCAACACGTTAACTTCACTGATGCCCTTTACACGAGCCAATTGGTCTTTAATGTTCAAGTTCACGTAGTTGATAAGGAATTGGTCGTTGTACTCTCCGTTCGGCGAGTAGAAGTTCAATACCATCAATAGGTCAGGTGAACGCTTCTTGACCGTTACACCCACCATTCTTACTTCTTGTGGAAGTTTCGATTCGATCTGAGCAACGCGGTTCTGAACGTTGACCTGAGCCATATCAGCATCAGTCCCGACATCAAAGGTCACGTTAAGGTTGTATGAACCATCATTAGCACTTTTAGAAGACATGTAGATCATATCTTCTACGCCATTCACCGATGTCTCTATGGGGTCGGCTATCGCCTGTTCCACCACTTCAGCACTGGCACCCGTGTAGAATGCCGACACACTGACCGATGGTGGGCTAATTTTTGGATATTCGGCCACTGGTAAGATAGCGAGAGAGATCGCACCCGCCAGCGTTAATATTATGGATATGACAAGGGCAAACTTAGGCCTTTGAATAAAGAAACGACTTAACATAAATAGCCCCCTTACTCAGCTTGTTCAGCAGAAGCTTGAATACGAACAGACATACCATTACGTACACGCTGTAGGCCTTGAGTGATCACTGCGTCGTTCTTCTCTAGACCAGAATGAACGATCACACCACCTTCAACTTGTCGCCCCATCTCAATGTTTCTGCGCTCAGCAACTGGTGCGGCTTCACCTTCAACCAATACCATCACAAAGTCACCTTCTAGGTCGGTTTGAACCGCACGACGCGGAATAGTCACAACATCAATAGATTGCTTTTCACGTAGATCAACGCGAACGTGTTGGCCTGGAAGTAATTGCTGGTTCGGGTTATCAGCAATTGCGCGCATCGCGA
Organism: Vibrio sp. 10N.222.48.A3; assembly: GCF_041475345.1. Lineage (NCBI taxonomy): Bacteria > Pseudomonadati > Pseudomonadota > Gammaproteobacteria > Vibrionales > Vibrionaceae > Vibrio > Vibrio sp. 10N.222.48.A3. The sequence goes on from NZ_JBFRVX010000347.1 coordinate 5,054, forward strand.
TCGTACCAGTATTGAGGTTGATACGGTTACCCAAGAAATCAAGCTGACCTAGATGTTCGAACGCTTCACCATTCTCAAGCATGATCTGAACTTCAACACCTGCAGAATCGCTGCTGCCGTCGCCTTCGATGCGATCCATACCCAGCTCAATACGCTCACGCTCACTGATGCTGAACGATGCATGGATTGGATCTAGGCTAACCAACGTAGTCAGTACACCTGAAGACGGTGAAACCAGATCACCCGTGCTCACTTTGGTGTCACTAATTCGTCCAGAGAAAGGCGCAATAATTTTGGTATGAGAAAGCTGAACATTGGCTGCATTGAGTTGTGCTTGACTTGCTTCAAGCTGTGCCTGAGAACCCAATAAGTTTGCTGTCAATGCATCAAATTCCGATTGAGAAATACTCCCCTTAGGGAGAAGGTTCTTACCTCGGTTAAAATCAAGCTCGGCTTTTTTAAGGTTCGCGTTCGCTTGAGCAACAGACGCTTTTGCGCTTGCTACTTCAGCTTCAAATGAAGAGGGTTCAATGGAGTACAGTAATTGGCCCTTTTCGACCATTTGACCTTCATTGAAATGACGGCTTTGTAGATAGCCAGAAACCTGCGCTGTGATAGCCGTGTCTTCAACGGCTTCAATACGACCGATGTACGACTTACTTTGCTGGTGAGAAACAACGCTAACATCCTGTACTGCTACGAGAGGTAGAGGCGCTTGCTTGGCATTTTGAGCATCTTGCCCACATCCAGCAAGAATAAGAGAGCTTGCAAGAGCCGTAAGGATCAACTTTTTACGCATGGTTATACCT